>JABUEW010000001.1 GCA_013314855.1 Bacillota bacterium
ACCCTCTAGTTAATTCCTATCTCTACGCGGACTTCTATATCCGCTAGCTTATCCTTATCTCAAGGCTTTGTCCTTGCTCTTCTTTTTTCGCTCTCGCTTCGTTTTCTCAATTCAAAGAGCCCTCTTTTATACACTGTTCACTTTTCAATGTCCATATCCGCATTTTAATTATATTTACAAGCGGCTTTACTAATATACCATCATCCAACGTATATTTTCAACTTAAGTAAACCTTTTTATCCTGGAAATAAATCAATTTATATTCTAATATCTTACATAAACTCATTAAATCTAATAACCGTTTTGTTTTATTCACTTCTCAATTTCAGTTATATTCTATTATAAGACTTTATTAATAAAATATATGTTTTATTATATTCTATTCTTCTTTATAAAATATATGTTCTTTTAATCTCATCCATCTTTTGTTTGACTTTTTTAAAATCTTCCCACATAAACACCTTTTTCGTTTCGTCTCTGAGAAGCGCCGCAGGATGAAAAGTAGGCATAATCCAAAACTGTTGCTTTTCTACCCATTGCCCACGAATCTGAGTGATTTTTGCATTTTTATCTATTATATATTTTATTGCCGTAGCACCAAGACATACAATTATTTTTGGATTTACGAGTTTTACCTGTTTTCGCAAATATGGTAGGCACTGCTGAGCTTCCTCTTCAAAAGGCACACGATTTGACGGCGGCCGACATTTAACAATATTTGCAATATAATACATGTCCTCCGTTATCATTAATGCATCAAGAAGTAAGTCCAAAAGCTTTCCTGCAGCACCAACAAATGGAAGCCCCTCTATATCTTCCTGTCTCCCAGGTCCCTCCCCTATTAACATTAAATCTGCATTAATATTCCCACGGCCTATAACAACATTTGTCCTGGTTTTACTCAAATTACATTTTCTGCAGTTTGAACACTCTTCTATCAATTCATCCCAACTCAACATATACAAAGCCTCTCGTAACATAAACTTAACAACGCCTGCACTATAATACTGCACTATAATATCCATTATTTTAATGGCGGGTAATTTTTAAAATTTCATACTATCTATTATAATATACTATCTATAATCTTTTTCATTACACTTCCAGCGCTGTCGTGTATAACAATCTTAGCCTTATAGTCGTATGGTGTAGAAGTTTTATTAATCAATATCAGTTTATTGCCCCTATAATAGTTTATAAGCCCGGCAGCAGGATATACCACGAGACTGGTACCAATAACCAACATCACTTCAGCATCCATTATAGCCGATATTGCACCCTCCATAACTCTTTCATCTAAAGATTCTTCGTACAGCACAACATCAGGTTTTACTATCCCGCCACAAATATTACATATTGGTATGGGTTTGGTTAAATCCATTATATAGTCCAGGTCAAAAGCTTTGTTGCAATTCATACAATAATTTCTATAAACTGACCCATGCAACTCATACACTTTTCTTGATCCAGCGGCCTGATGCAGTCCATCAATATTTTGGGTAACTACAGCTTTAAGCTTCCCTAACTGCTCCAGTTTAAACAATGCTATATGACAGTTGTTAGGTAATGCATCCCTGTAAACTAAATTGTTTCTATAATAATCAAAAAAGTTTTCAGTTTCTTTAATAAAAAAAGTATGACTCAACAGGTATTCCGGAGGATATTTATACTTGTTATCAGAAGCATAAAGCCCTCCGGCAGACCTAAAATCGGGAATATTGCTTTCTGTAGAAACTCCTGCGCCTGTAAAAGCAACAACATTATTGGAGTTCTTTATTATCTCTGCAGCTTGTTTCACTAAGTCCATATCTGCCACCTCCAACTAGTATCAATACAACAAACCTATTCCATATGCTCAAGGTTTTCAAAAACGGATTTTACCATGTTTTGAGCCTCGCCATGCTTTACAAGCATCATAAAAAAGAAAGCTATTATCATTGCTATGGTTCCATATATAAACATAAATCCGTCACCTAAGTAATCCTTAATTCCACCGTACAAAATAGGACTTACAATAGATGCTAACATTGAGAAAAAGTAATAATATCCCGTATACTTGCCTATTCCCCTATTGGATGTCATTTCAACCACCATTGGATATGAATTAATATTAATCAAAGCCCAGCTGACCCCTCCTATTCCCATTAACACAAACATGACAGGTATGTATTTTACAAATATCAAGCTGCTGAAAGTAAGGGTTATAATAATAAGTCCCAAAAGAATTGTTTTCTTTCTCCCCAGCTTTCCCGCAACTAACCCCGCAGGTATTGAAAAAATCAGGAATAAGGCTGAAACCGTCATGAGAAGGTAAGATGAAATGCTTTTATCAACTCCCAAAACTTTTTCACCGTATGTCGAAAAGAATGTCTCAATTGCATTAAATCCGGTAAACCAGAAAAATATAGCTAATAAAAGGAATATAAGGCTTAATACTTCTCCTTTCTCCGCCTGCTTTTCTGTCGAAAATTTTTGGGATACTTCCTGTTTATCATCAACTATTTCCTTCGGTTCATGAATAAAACTATACATTAATATAATTGTAAGAATCAATATTCCTGACCCTATTGCAAAGGGGTAGTATTCATTTAGCTTAAACAAAATTCCTCCTAACAAGAATGCTACTGACGCCCCCAGTCCACCCATAAAATTAATTATACCGTTTGCCTTGCTTCTTAAAGCATGTGGCGTAAAATCCGGCATTAATGCTACAGTAGGTGCCCTGTATATACTCATAAAAAAGTTTAGTAGTATAACAGTTGCCATTAGGAGAGGAAGACTGGACTTGGAAAAAGGTATAAGGAAAAATGCAATTGCTGAAAGGGGAATACCTACAAGCAAGTACGGCATCCTTCGTCCATACCTTGTATTTGTCTTATCACTTAATGTACCAAAAAGCGGTAGAAATACAAGGGCAAAAACATTGTCAATGGTCATAACCATCCCTACTGTCAAGCCTTTTAAACCAAGTTTATCCAAATATATAGGTACCGCTACATTATATATTGACCATACTATGCTTACAGTAAAAAAACCCAGTCCTATCAGGAATATTTTTTTATAATCCAGCTTCAATGTTAATACCCCATTTCTTCCAGTATTTTAATTGCTATATCAGGTACATTTGTAATAATACCGTCTACCCCTGCCAATGCAGCCAACTTTATATGCTCAGGTTTATCAATGGTATAAGGATTAACCAATACTCCATTTTCATTACAGGCTTTTACAGCTTCAGGGGGTATACTTATATACAGAGGATGAATTGCTTCAGCCCCAAGTCTCTTTGCATACTCCCATGGTTCTACCAAACCCGCTGAATACAAAAGCCCGATTTTTATTTCCGGCGCAATCCTTTTTACCTCCAATAAGCTGTAATGGTTAAACGACGAAATTATAACCCTTTCTTCCATTTTATATTTTTTTACCATTTCTACTACAAGCCTTTCAATACCGGGGTATAAAACGGCACCGCTTTTTAGCTCAATATTAAACAAAATATCTTCAGTTGAAATCAAGTCCATAACTTCTTCAAGAGTAGGAATAGGTTCATTCTCGAATTCCTCTGAAAACCAGCTACCAAAATCCAGTTTTTTTAGTTCCTGAAGAGTTTTGTCCTTTATTAGCCCTGTTCCATTACAGGTACGTCCTAGTTGTTGGTCATGGACTACAACAGGATAACCATCCTTGGTTAAATGGACATCAATCTCTATCCCCCCTGCCCTCATTTCCAACGCTTTTCTAAAAGCGGCCATGGTGTTTTCAGGCGCATAAGCGGATGCTCCCCTGTGAGCAATTATTATTGGTTTTTTCATACCATATCCCCTTTCATTTCATTTCATTTCTCCATAAAGCTTTTGACATTACCGCTATTTTCATGTAGTCCTTCAAATTCTTCCCTTTTTTACTTGCATTGGTGTAGTTCCAATCTCGCTGCGAAATATGCGGTTAAAATGATTAACATTATTAAACCCTACTTCAAAACAAATTTCTATAACTTTCATTTCAGGTCTTGTTTTAAGCAGCTCTACAGCCTTTGCTATTCTTAATCCGTTAATATATTCCGTAAAGGTTTTTTGCGTCATCTGTTTAAAGAGGTACCTAAAATAAGATTGAGAAAGCATTGCCACCTTTGAAACATCATTTATTGTTATATCTTTTGTATAATTATTGTTTACAAACTCAATTGCATTATATAGTGCATCCCTGTGCCTTGCCAGGACATTGTCAAACTCTGTTCCCGTTGTTACTTTTTTGTATTCCCTTCCTACAATAACCAAAAGCTTTAAAAGCAATGCTTTTATGACAAGTTCAAAATCAGTATCCATACGTTCATATTCAAGTAATACTTCATTTAGAATTTTTTCTACTTCAATCTGGCTACTTCCTGTTAGGTTAAGCCTCGGTTTTACTTCATGTTCAGCCACAAGAAAAGGTTCAAGATATGCAAAGTCCATAAAACCACTATCATGGGAACCATTTAAAATGTTTGAGAAACGTTCATTGATAAACTCAGGTACAAACTCGAATTCAATAAGCTCAAACTTTTCCCTATAGGCATCAATAAAATAGTGCGGCACATGTGGAGGAATAATAAAAATATCACCTTTATACACCTCAAAAGCATTATTATTAATTACATGCTTGAGCCTTCCTTTACACATGTAAACAATCTGTATAAATTCATGCATGTGTTTAGTTTGATTGCACCTGCCCATTTTTATAATAAAAAAGGGCAAGTTGTTTTTATTATCCTCTATTCTTACAATATGTACGCCTTCATACATATTACCTTCAAGATAATTGCCATTCAAAAATAATTAATCCTCCCATACCCAAGAAAATTTGCCTCGCTCATGATTCTCTTAAAAAGATTTTACTATAAGAATAACTAATTCTCAAGTAGGATTGTAAATTATGTAAGAAAAAGAAAGGTACTGCCACTCTCCTTTCATATGAGCAGTACCCTGATAAAAGCATTGCTTCATGCCATAAATTGCCTATCTCTGTACACGGCCGGATGCATCCCCGCCCATCAGGCTTTCAACTTCCTTTACTGTTACCCTATTGAAGTCACCACTTATAGAATGTTTTAAACAGCTTGCTGCCACAGCAAAATTGAGGGCATCTTCTTTGCTATCATACTTATTAAGTCCGTATATTAAACCTCCTGAAAAAGCATCTCCTGCACCCACACGATCCACTATATCAGTAATATCGTATTTTCGGCTATGATAAAAGTTTTCGCCGTCGTTCAGGCATGCAGACCATCCATTATAATCTGCGCTTTTGCTTTCGCGCAACGTAATTGCCATAACCTTCAGGTTCGGGAATGCTTTCATAACCTTACCTGAAAGCTCCTTATACTTGTCAACATTTAATTGTCCGCTTTCAACATTAACATCTACAGTTATGCCAAGAGATTTCTGGCAGTCTTCTTCATTGGCTATACCGATATCAACATACTTCACCAGTTCCGACATAACCTCAATTGAAGTTTTGCCGTACTTCCATAGTTTTCCACGATAGTTAAAGTCACAAGATACGGTAAGTCCCATATCTTTAGCAATCTTTACAGATTCTAACGATAATTGAGCTGCCGACTCACTAATTGCTGGCGTTATGCCTGTTATGTGGTACCAGGTAGCACCTTCGAAAACCACTTTCCAATCAATATCGCCAGGCTTTGCTAATGCTATGGCTGAATATGAACGATCATACACAACCTTCGACGGACGCTGATTAGCTCCATTCTCAAGAAAATAGATTCCCATTCTTCCAGGTCCTCTTTTTATCAGGGAAGTATCAATACCAAACTTGCGAAGTTCTGCTACACATGCATCTCCTATTTCATTTTGCGGCAGTACAGTTACATATGCAACATCCATTCCGAAATTTGCCAATGATACGGCTACATTAGCCTCTCCACCACCAAAAGTAGCTTCTAATAAAGGTGATTGGAAAAACCTCTCCAATCCGATCGGCTTTAATCGGAGCATAATTTCTCCAAAAGTAACTACTCTTTGTTTCATTCTTTCTTAACCTCCTCTTGTTACTTTACGTTTTACATTATTATGCTTTACAATATTATGCTTTATTTATTTTGCAATAAATGAATTGCAAAGCCGCCAATTTCTTCCTTAAGGTAAACTGCAACAATAGGACCACCTGCAGAACCTTTTGCAGTACTCATATCAACTGCAATACCATTACGCTCCAGGTAAGCTATGGCTCTGGATATACTATTGGTCTTAATTGCTATATGTCCGTTTTTACCTAACCCCATACTCTTGTTTACTTCAATACCGGTGCCTGCAAAGTTAGAACTATTACCTTCTTTTAATGGCAGGTTAAATATTGTTGCAAATTTTCGGGCAACTTCCAATGAGCTTTCTGCATCAGGCATATTTATACCAACATGGGCAAGGTCAAACCCAAGCATAATATTTACTGCTTCACGGGTAAGCCTGGTAATTTCTTCAAAATTACCGTTCTTAATTAATTCATCTTTAACCATCCAGCTTCCACCACAAGCTAAAACTTTATTAAATGCAAGATATTGGTTAATATTACTTGCATTAATACCGCCTGTGGGAATAAATTTCATCATACCATATGGCGCACTTATCGCTTTAAGGGTATCAATTCCTCCTAAAGACTCGGCCGGGAAAAATTTGACCACTTCTAAACCAAAACCAAGCGCCATTTCAATATCTGTGGGACTGCTGCATCCTGGTGTAATGGGAATATCATTATCTACACAGTACTTTACTACAGAAGGGTTAAATCCTGGACTAACAATAAATTTTGCTCCTGCATCAACTGCACGCTTTACCTGATCTACACTCAATACCGTTCCTGCACCTACAAGGATATCAGGCAATTCCCTACTTATATTTTTTATTGCTTCTTCTGCTGCAGCAGTACGAAAAGTAATTTCTGCAACAGGTAAACCACCTTCAAGCAATGCCCTTCCAAGGGGAACAGCATCTTTTGCATCATCAATTTTGACAACCGGTACTATTCCAAGGTCACCAATGCTTTTTAAAACTTCATTCATTATAGTCACTCCTCTTTTATTTTTTATTAATTTATTATCGTATTATAATTCTCATTATGGATCTCTTAATATTTTTATAAATCTCTTTTTATACTTTATTAACAGGGTACTTTGGTTTTTTACCCAATAAAACATCCCTTACGTTCTCGGCAACTTTACGTTTTAATTCCGACATTGAGTCTTCACTGTACCAGCCAACATGGTCTGTAAGTACACAATTCTCAAGTTTCATTAGAGGGTTGTCGGCATCAAGTGGTTCCTTATTATGCACATCCAGCCCTGCGCTGTTGATTTGTCCGGAAACCAAAGCATTTATAAGCGCTTGCTCTTCAATTACCGCTCCCCGGGAAGTGTTAACTATAATCGCAGTAGGTTTCATCATGGCAAAAGTCTCTGAATTTATAATACCCCTGGTTTTATCATTTAACGGCATATGAATCGATATATAATCTGCCTCTTTTATTGCAGTCTCCCAGTCTACTTTTTCAGCACCGGCCGCTTTAATAACTTCAGCATCTACATATGGGTCATACACAAGTATCCTAGAGAAATTGAAACCCTTGATTTTTCTGTGTAACGTACGGGCTATCATTCCGTATCCAAGAAATGTAAATATTTTACCTGCCATCCGATATATAGGATCTGCACTACCTATATTCCATTTTCCAGCCCTGACCTGGGCATCGCGCCGTGCCACTTTCCGTACACATGCCATAAGTAATGCAAGGGCATGGTCTGATACTTCCTCTGCACAATAGTCGGTAACATTAGTTACATAAATTCCTTTTGCAGTACATGCTGAAACATCAACGTTGTCATAACCCACTCCATATCTGGCAATTACTTTACACTTTTCTAATTTATCAACTACTTCTGCAGTTATAGGTGCCAAATTTACCATTATCCCATCGGCATCACGACATGCATTTATAACTTCTTCTACTGTAGAACAATTTGATATTATAACTTCTGCATCAATACTTGAAAGTATCTGTTTTTCTTCCTCATAGGTTTTATGTCGGTCATCGGTCATAACCACCTTGAATCTAGCCATCTTTTTCTCCCCTCTTCATTTCATAATAATTATCACAATAAATTCTACCATAATAAATACAACAAATACAAACACTATCTTACTAGAATATTTTTTCTATTTTACCAAAATATATTTATTAATCATACTAATATTCTTATTAGGGCAGCGGTTGTAGCACATTCCACAAGCTACACACTCCTCATTGTTAATTTCCCAGCAATCGTCATGCTTCAAGTGAATTGCAAATTCACTGCAAATGGAAGCACACAAACCGCATCCTTCTCCACATCCGCAGTTCAGGCAACGCTTTGCCTCTGCTACAGCCTCTTCCTCCGTCAATACACGGGTGTGGGTTGAGAAGCTCTTGACCCTTTCTTTTCCATCCATTGTATTCAAATCTATATGACCGTTATCCTTAAAATATCCTGTACGTTTTAATACATCCTCTTTTGAAACAACAGGATATTCAGGTTCATACTCCAGTACCGCATTTTCTTTTGAAATATATTTATCAATGGATACTGCTCCCCGTTTTCCTGCTGCAATAGCTGCAATTACACTTTCTACATTTACAACATCCCCTCCTGCGAATACTCCTTCAATGTTGGTTGCTCCTGTAGAAGCTTCACATATAACCATACCGCGCCTGTCAACAGTAAGGCCTTTCACAGCTTTAGGATCAGGCTTCTGTCCCGTTGCTGCAATTACAGTGTCACATGGAAGTACAAACTCTGCATAATTTACTGCTTCCGGTCTTCTCCTGTTGGATTCATCCCTTTCACCCAATACCTGGTTAACCATCCTTATGCCGGTTACTTTTCCATTTTTAACTTCGATCGCCTTGGGAGCAACAAGGTACATTACCTTTATACCCTCTTCTTCAGCCTCTGTAATTTCTTCCTGTGAAGCCGGCATCTCATCCTTGCTCCTTCTATAAGCTATATAGACTTCTTCAGCTCCAAGCCTCCTTGCAGTACGAGCCGAATCAACAGCAGTAAACCCGCCGCCGATAATAACAACCCTTTTGCCCACATTTGGATCTTTACCGTCGTATACAGACTTTAAGAAGGATATGGCTGGATATACACCCTCTGCATCTTCGCCGGGAATGTTAAGGCTTTGACCTTCTTGAGCTCCAATACCAAGGTATATTGCAGAATATCCATTGTCTTTAAGAGTCTCCAGAGTAAAATCTTTTCCGAGGCCCTTTCCTGTAACAAATTCAATTCCCATACCCTTTAGTGTGTCAATCTCTTCATCCAGTATTTCATGGCTCATTCTAAATCTAGGTAGCCCATAGCGAAGCATCCCGCCGATATAGTTTTCTTTCTCAAATACTGTTACTTTATAACCTGCCAGTGCCAGATTAAATGCACATGAAAGCCCTGAAGGCCCTGAGCCTATTACGGCAACTTTTTCATCTCTTTCGGCTTTTTTACAAATATCCGGCTTCCACCCTGCTTTTTTAGCATAATCAATAACAAATTTCTTTATTTCCCTAATTGGTATAGGCGTCCCTATATCGCCTCTTGTACACTCTTCTTCGCAAGGATGGTTACAAACCCATGCACAAACCGACTGTAAGGGATTTTTTGACATTATTAGCTCATAAGCCCTCTTGAAATCTCCCTTTGCCACTTTCTGCACATAAGCCTGGGCCGGTACACGGTGGGGGCATGCAGCCTTACAGGGAGCAGCCAGGTTGGGTTCGGTTATCTTTGCATAGCCTTCGTAAAGGGTAAGCTCAGGTGCACTTTTTACCAAAGGTACAACCATGTCTCTCATTTCCCTGGTAGATTTATAGCCATGTTCTTCCATGTAATTCTTTAGGTCTAAAATTAAGTCTTCAATAAAACCGAAACCACTAATAAGAGTTTCTGCACATATACCAATCAAGTCGGCTCCGCACATTATCATTTCGACGGCATCCCGGTAGTTTCGCACACCACCGGCAGCCATAATTTTGGGCCCAGGGCCATTAACTTTCCTTATTTCGTAAGTGTCCCTCAGGGCTAGAGGTTTGACCCACGCTCCTGCATGGCATGACATGCTTATTTCATCCTGTAAATGATAAACCGCCTTACCGGGGTTATCCAAATCAATAGGAGGTATTCCGAGACGGTTTGCAGTACCCCCTACGGCATCTGCTCCTGCAGCATACAAAGCTTTTGCCACCTGGGCAATCTTTCCGCCTTCAGGTGTAAGTTTTACAAAGAGAGGAATTTTTATTGCCTTTTTTACCTCACTTACAATCTCTGCAACGGCATCGGCCTGTTGACCGAGGCTCGCACCTGTACGAACTGAACAACACTTTTCATTACCTGACGATATTTCAACATTATAGGACATATTGGGACAACACATATTCAGCTCAATAATATCGGCACCAACTTCTTCAAATTTTTTAGCCATATTTACCCAGCCTTCAATACCCTTGTCTCCGGCATAAGTAATATTTGCCATTAATATAAGTTCTTTTAATACTTTTTTCGCATCTTCCATTAATTCCAAACCTTCGACAAAGGTAAGGCGTTTCTCTGCCGTAAAAGCCAGGGCATTTCTGTCATTAAATATGGCATACCTTGGAACCCTGTTAATATAAGGTGCAGGATCTATGGTAAGCTTTATACTGGCTGCGGCCCAGCCGGTTTCCTCAATCCGCTTCAATTGTTTTACAGATTTTGTAGTAGGCCCGGAAGCCACATAAAATGGGTTTTTAAATGTAATCCCCCCTACCTCTACAGGCAGGTATAAGTCTTTGTTCATAATAAGTATTACCCCCTAATAAACTAACTTTAAATATTAAAATATTAAACTCCACAATATTTACAAGATTAAGCTCCTATTTTTAAAGCCCTTCATTAACAATTTAGAGCCTATCATTTACAACTTTAATACCTTCTCTTGCCGATTTATAAATCAGGTTTACTACTTTCAAGGCTTCAAGGCCGTCAACACCTCTTAACCCCACCCTTGCATCTTCATCCTTAAGGCAGCATTCCATAAAGTGCCTTATTTCATTTACATAACCAAGGTTGAATTTTTCATCAACAGCAGGCTTTGACCAGCCTGTAGTTATTTCAGCTTTTTCAACAGTATAACTTAATCCGGGAACTGAATAGCAAGTAATTGGAGATGAAAATGTAAGATCAATATGCATACAGCCTTGAGTACCGTAGATATCTATAACATCTTCCATGCCTCCCATGGTAACATAATTAGCTTCCAATAGAGCCTGTGTCCCATCGGCAAATTTAATGATGCATGCAGACCAGTCTTCACCCTCCATTTTTTTGTGTATAAGATTGTTGTCACTTCCCCCTGAAGTCATAGCCACAAGTTCTGTCCATTTGTTTTCTTTAAGTGCAAGCATAAAGCCCACAGGGTGAATTCCAAGATGAACCATGCATCCCCCTCCGCAATATTTAATTGTCTGGGCGAAAGGTGAATGAGACCCGCTGTGGCATTCCCTGGCACGGATGTATAAAGGTTTTCCTATAGCACCTTCATTAATAATTTCCAGCGCCTTATTGATGGCCGGCGCAAAAATCCAGTCTTCTGCATAGTAAAGCTTCTTACCGGCTTTATTTGCCGCTTCAACCATTTCTTCGGCATCTTCAACAGTCGTAGCAAGAGGTTTTTCCGAAATTACATTCCGCCCCTTTTTGAAGGCTTTAATTGCTACATCATGATGAAGAAAATTAGGAAGGCAAATATCCACAACTTCACACTCTACTTCCTCAATAGCCTTGTCATAATTGTCATAAGCAACATAATCTGTCAATCCATACCTTTTTGCAAGGGACTCTACCCTTGAAATATCCTTGTCACATATTGCAACTATCTCTGCTAATTCCTTACATCGGGAATACCCATCCATATGAAGGTCAGCGCTGAATGCTGCCCCAACTAATAAAACTTTAACCTTTTTACCCATTAAAATCCCCTCCTAATTAAATAATGCTGAAAACCCAATTTGCATACTGTACACTTTTATCAATCAAAATATCCAGTATCTTCTTCCCTTTTTCTTTGGTAGCAAGACTTGGTTTCCCCCATACGCCGTTTTTACAATACTTGAATATGGGCGCATAGTTTAGAAAATCCCTTGGAACATCCGGTATGCAATCCTCAATTAAATCTTTCCTGACAAGCTTTTCATTAAGATAAAGTATTACTGAAGTTTCGAACTCACAGGCATGAAGATTATCCCTGCACTCCAGCACTCCTCTCATTTCCTCTGAAGTGAAATATTGTACAATATCTATCTTTGCCACTTTAATATCGGGATTGGTTGCATTAACCTCCCTTACAGCAGGTGCGCCGGTAAAAATCCCTCCATGGGACTGGATATAGACAATTTTCCTAAACCCTTGTTCTTTAAGGCTAAGAAGAATATCTTTAACCATGGAGTAAAAGGTATCGGGATTCATCCATACACTTCCCTTTTTGCCCATATGTTCCCTGCATGTACTAATGGGGAGGGTAGGTAAAAGGTATGCTCCCATTTTCTCCGCAACTCCTCGGGCAATAGCCCCTGCTATTATAAAGTCAGTACCTACGGGAAGATGCGGTCCATGCTGCTCTGTTGAACCAACTGAAAGTATTGCAGTGTCCGGGTTGGCTTCCATTATTTCATCTACAGTTGAATTGTACCATAACATGCATGATGCCCCCTTTAAATAAGAATCTCTACACACACAAATAACGGAGAAACATCTCCGTTACAGTATCAATCCTCTTTTTTATGCTTTCCTCCGTATCTATTTTTCTTCCCAAAAGTTTTGATAAGGTATACCTGTTTGAAAAATATGAAAAACTACAGGTAAGCAAAGACAAAATTACCTGTTCAGTATCCACATCCGACCTAAAAATACCATCTGACTTACCTTTATTTATAACTTTTCTTAAAAGGTTAAACACAGGATCCTTAATCCCTGAAAAATCGATATCCTTAATATACTCACCCTTGTTTAAATTTTCCCAAAGTATAAGGTTAACATAAGTAGGATTGTTTTTTAAGAAATCAAAATAAAGGTTTATTATCCTTTTCATAGCGTCAATACAACATATGTTTTCGGATAACAATACCATTTCCTGCTTGCTAAGCCTGCTGTAAACCTCTACAAGGACTGCCCTATATAGTTCTTCCTTGTTTCCAAAATACTCGTAGAGCATCCTTTTATTTATATTAGCCGCTTCAGCAATATCATCAACACGTGTACCGTATATACCCTTCTCGGCAAACTTAATTTCAGCAGCCTTGAGTATATCTTCTTTTGATTTTTGCGAATTTCTTTCCCTTTTTACATTCGCCTTTACATTTTCTTTTATATTTGTTCTTTTCATTATGAAATCTCCTTATGAAATCATCCAGTAAGTAACTTGTTAGTTACATTATACATCAGTGATATAAGGATGTCAATAAAAAGCTTTGAACAACTTCTTATGCTTTTAAATTCGGTATTTTGCGGCCTAGAATCTCCTCCAGAGCTTTCCATGCTCTCTGACATTCATCACTTATTAATTCAGGAGTAAAACCAAAATCCAGATACATATTAATGGCTTTATAACTTTCGGAATAAATAACATAAATATACTTGGCTTTGCAGGATATCTTGGTGCACCAGTACTGGGGTTCTGGCTGTTAATCTCAATACTTCGTTCGGGTAGAATTTAGGTCGTTGGGCACGGAGATGTTTTGTTCACCACATGAAGCAATGCCACATGAATCAATAAGTGATTCATACGAGAAAAAGGGTGGATTTAAACCACCCTCAATATTAGAATTTCATATCTGGCACTTTATTTTTAATCTTTTTTAGTGTAAACTATTCATGTAAACTATTTATATTTTTCTGAGTCATTGGAGAATTGTCCCCATTGGATTCGCCCTTATTCCATTCATCGGGTTGAAATTGCATTCGAGGACTGTCCCCAATGACTTTTTATTTCTTATTACCTGTTCCATTTATCATATGCATCCTGCATTATCTTTGTAAGTTCATCAAGCCCCATTGATTTAACAGTATTTACATAATTGTCCCATTTGTCAAGAGGTTCTTCACCAATTATAAACTTGGCAATCATTTGTTCAACGTAGGTATTTATATCATTTTTTAGGAAGTTCATTCTTTCAGCCTGTTCCTGAGTGAAACGTACAGTATTTGGGTATATTGGTATCATATATGGGAAGTAGTGTTTTTCGCTTTCATTAGCTTTTAATAGAAGTAACGGGTCTGCGCTAGGTACTGCATCTGTTACAACCCATCCGAAACCACCGGGCATTACATGCTTGTTGATGTATTCAACAGGGTTTAAACCTTCCACCTTTGATTCCCGCGTATAAGTTTTTCTTGATGCATCATCAAAATACCAGTTATAGTCGAGTATTCCAAGGAAGTTGCTCAACCCGCAAAGGCCTTCTACGTTTTCATCTACTGTTCTGAAGAAAACATCAGCCCATCTTACCATAGCTTCCGGATACTTACATTTGTTTGTAAGTACGAATGTACCGGTATAAACCCCCGGAAAATCGGCTGTTACTTTTTTATTATTAATTGCGGATGTTAAAGGTGGAAGCAGTTCGTAAGGAGCATCCTGCCCGGGTTGAAGCACTGAAGATAATGAAATTGTACTTATACCCATTTTACCTTCTTTATACTTGGCAATATACTGCTGCATGGTTTGAGTAAACATTTCATGATCAAGCAGTTCTTCTGAATACAGCTTTCTCATATACGCAAGGTATTCCTTAAATGCAGGCTGAACAGGATTAAATACTACTTTGTTACCAATAAGGTCAAAGTTAGCTCCTCCAGCCTGGCCACTGAAAGCAGCATAGAATATCGGATGCAGTATGCCTGGTATATTTCCAGCACCCGCCGGTTCCATTTTCCAATAGGATAAAGGTATTTCATCTTTCTGGTTGTTCTTGTTGGGATCCTTTTCTTTAAAAGCTTTAAGCACATTATAAAGCTGCTCTACTGTTTCTGGCTTATTCATTTCCACATTTGCCAGCCACTCCATATTTATATACAGTATATTGGCTGCCATCGTTTTAGTTCTTACTATATAAGGTAAAGAATAAATATGTCCGTCACTTGCTGTAATTGCTTTCTTTATATTGGGGTTTTCTTCCAATATCTTTTTAATATGGGGTGCATACTTGTCAATATAACCCTCCAGCGGCAAAAATACACCCTGCGGCCCATAAGTTTCTTCATCTTGTATTGATATCGCACCTTGATAGAATACGTCAGGATAATCTCCGCTTGCAAAAATCAAGTTCTTTTTCTCCGAATAACCGGTTGCTAATGGAGTGTCATACTCAAAACTGATGTTTGTGAGTTTTTCCATTCTCTTCATAACTTCCATGTCTTTCCATTCCCCATGAAGCGGACTCTTAGCTCCCATAAGTTTTAGTGTAATTTTCTCTTTTGCAATAGGGAAGCCTGTAGCATTCATATAAGCAGGAGTATCATCCTTTGTCGCGGGTTTCTCATCGGCATTCTGTGTCTGGTTTTGTGAAGTATCATTTGAGGCTGTGTCTTTTTCTTTAACAACACATCCAGCCATGCTTCCCACAATGAACGTCAGGATTACCACAATTAACAATAGATTTTTTAGTTCTTTGAATTTACTCATTAATTAATTACCCCCTTTAGATATTTTTTTGGTATTAATCCTATTTTTTGCTAATACTTGTTGTCCTTTTATCCTTTAATAGCACCTACCATAATACCCTGTACAAAATATTTTTGTATAAATGGGTATGCTATAAGTACAGGGGCAGTAGACACTATTATGACCGCATACTTAATCATATCTGCAATTCTTGCCTGCTTTGCAATTGCATCAATTTCCTCACCGGTTTTCATCATCTCAGTACTCATTTCATTTAGTATAAGTATTTCTCTCAGTATAAGCTGTAGTGGAAACATTTCCCTTTTTGATATGTATATCAAAGCTGTAAAATAGCTGTTCCAATGAGTTACTGCATAAAATAGTGTAATAACTGCAATAATTGGGGTTGAAAGCGGTAACACAATTGTAAGAAATAATCTTGTATTTGAACAGCCATCCATTTCGGCAGCCTCTTTCATTTCATTTGGTATATTTGATTGGAAATATGTCCGTGTTATTATTATATTGTACATACTTGCAGCTCCTGGTATTAATAATGCCCAAATTGTATCCCTCATACCCAGGCCTTTAATGATAAGGTAAGTAGGAATAAGACCGCCGCTGAAAAACATAGTAAAGGTAAAAAGACCCATAAATAAGTTTCTGCCGTAAAAATCTTTCCTTGATAAGGCATAGGCAGCAGGGAGAGTCACAAAGAGATTTATTATTGTGCCTAAGAATGTATAAAATATAGTATTCCTATAACCTGTCCATATCTCTTTATCTCTGAATACCCTTAAATATCCTTCAAAATTTATACCTTTTGGCCAAAGCCAGACTTTACCCTGATTAACTAGATCAGGATTGCTTATAGAAGCGCTTACTACGAATATTAACGGATATATTTCTATTATTAGGACAAGGGTCATAATAATTACGTTTATAATATTAAACAATTTATCAGCTTTTGATTCTTTAATAGCACTCATATCGGGTCCTTCCTCCTCATTACTTCTCTCTAACATCTCACATCTAACTTCTACCACAGGCTTGTTTCGTTTAAACGTTTGGCAATATTGTTAACTATTACCAATAAAGTAAAATTAATCACTGAGTTAAAAAATCCTACCGCAGAAGAAAAGCTATACTGGGCATTCAATAACCCGGTCCTGTATACATATGTTGATATTACGTCAGAAGATTCCATATTCAATGAATTCTGCATCAGGAATACCTTCTCAAATCCTACATTCATAATAGTTCCGCTGTTAAGGATTAATATAATAACCATTGTTGGCATTATACCCGGAATGTTAATATGCCTTATACGTTGAAGTTTTGTTGCTCCATCCACTATTGCTGCTTCATGGAGCTGAGGATCAATACTACTTAAAGCTGCAAGATATATAATTGAGCTCCACCCGGCATTTTGCCATACTCCTGTCCAAACATATATACTTTTAAACATACTTGCCTTGGACATAAAGGGGATGGGCTCTCCTCCAAAAGCTTTAATTATTTCATTAACAATACCATTAGAAGGTGAAAGGAATGCAAAAATCATACCTACCAGTACCACTGTTGAAATAAAGTGGGGGGCATAAGTTACATTTTGCACAAGTTTTTTAAATCTCTCATTCTTCAATTCATTTAGTAATAATGCAAGTATTATAGGTATTGGAAAACCTGCAGCCATAGAATATAAAGCTATGCTCACAGTATTTTTTATCAGAACTTTAAAATAATAGGATTTAAAAAAATAATTAAAGTGTTTCATACCTACCCAGGAACTACCCCAGATTCCTTTAGTTGGAATGTAATTTTTAAAGGCTATCTGGATGCCATACATAGGGCCATAATGAAATATAAGGAAGTATAGTAAAGCAGGTAGTATGAATATATATAATTCATAATTTTTACTTATTTTTTTCCATGCATTATTACTCTTATTTTTAGTTTTTCTCATTATATTTACATCAGGACTTTCAATTGTATTTGCGTTTTGTGCCATATTTTAAGTTTCAACTCCCTTTTATAAGCCGGAATCCTAAGGTTTAACCTTTGTCTTTTATCTTTTAATAATTTAGTAATGTCCTTCAATAATTTTACCGATTTATATGTAAAAAATATCATTGAATAATAGAATTGTAAATTAGTTTTTTGTTGATGAGATTTGTTTTTATTGCATCTATACCGTGACTTATCAATTGATTTATCGATTTATTACACAGATGTCTTATGAAAATACTTTAAATCTTCAAAAAATAAAGACTTTTAACGGCAATCTATTGGTTTTTTTTACTATTGTTTGTTTTTCTTGCAGAATACAGTTCCCTATACTGCCCCGGAGTTATCCCTTCAGTTTTTTTGAACTTCTTCATAAAATATGTTAGGTCAGTATAACCTATTTCCCTGACAATACCTTTTATTGGCATATCAGTAGTACTTAATAGCTCCTTGGCCTTTTCTATTCTAAGTTTAATAACATAATCCGTAAATGTATAATTGGTTTGTTCTTTGAAAAACCTGCTTAAATAGTAAATTGAAAAGCCAAACTCATCAGCTACACTTTCAAGACTTAAATTAACATCATGAAAGTTTGCATTTATATATTCCAATATCTGGTTGTTTAATTCAGCACTTTTGGTATTTTTTCTTTCTTTTATATAATCACATAGCTTTGAAACAATTATTTTGGTTTCCTTTTTTAATTCGTCTATATTAGAGAACTTCATTAACCCTTCAATATCATAATCTATATCTGTTATTTTCATTTCATTAATACTCTTTATTATCATGTTAACTATATCATAGCAGATATATTTTATCATTAAGGCAGAAGATTGATTTTTAGCCACATTCTCAAACATAATTTCCAGTGTTTCAATAGCAACAGTTTTATCACCTTGTTTCAAGCTTTGCACAAACCGCAGTTGGTCTTCCACTGGATACCAAAAAACCTGTTGCTGAGATTTTCCAATATCATTAAACATTAATATACCTTGTCTTCCCCTTACTTTATTCTCTTCTAGGGCAGCATAGGCTTCGATAAAGGAGCGGTTTATTTTATTTATATTATTATACAATTTCCCACCGCCAATAATAATATTTTCTCCGGTTGTTTCCTCCAATACCTGTTTTATCCTTAAAGTAAGCTGTAGGTAATCTTCATACTGTCCCTGTCCTGTATTAAGATTAAGAATTAAAGCTATAGCATCATCCTGGATTAATTCTACAGGATATGCAACACCATTTGTACTGAACTTTTCCTCCACAACTTCAAATACCTTATCTTTAAACATCCTGGTATGTCTATCTTCAGTTTTTAGTTTTTTATCCACCATTACCACAGCAAAAGAAAATCCATTTAAGTTAATATTAGAAAACTCAATAAGAGTCTTCATAGTTCCTTCATTAAGTATCTCACCTTTTAAAAGCTTTGTAAGAACCTGTTCTCTTATAAAAGGCTTTTGCATATTTATCTGTGCTTTCAAATTCCTATTTTGTTTTATTGCAGTTTCAACGGTACGACCAATCCTATCTATCTCATCCATTCCCTTTCGCCATTTACAATCCCTTGCTATATCAGACTCATCAGAATTATTACCAGAATGGTTTGATTCCGGCCATTGAAGTGTAATAAAATTCATTAGTTTTTTTATAGGTTTGTAAAGATTAGTAGAAAAAACAACTGCTAATATAGCTCCAAAAGAAAGTATTATCAAAAATGCCTCAAGCATTAATGTCTTAACATTTATTAACTGTTCAAAAAACTGTGCTCTGGGTATTGCAACTACAAATGTAAGTCCTGTATTTTCCGAAGTTTCAATTATTAGAGAAACATCTTTATTCCCAAATTTTACATCCATTATGCCTGTTTTATCTGTAGTCTTAATTAAGTCTATATCTTCCGGCTTTAATTCAAACGACTTATTTTCAGATAGCAATACTAATTTGTTCTTATCAAGTATTATCAGACTTCCTTTGATATAACCTATGAAATCCTTAAACAAAGCTCCAATGGTTGACTTCTTTATAAGAAAAATAATTACTCCATACGGGTCATAGTTGCCATAGGAAATTGGGTACATATAAGTTATAAAATCTATATTAGGGGAATTAAATAATTTAAGCTTCTCTGAGCCTATAAATGCAGGAAATTTTAATGATTTTATTTCATTAATAAAATCCTCCTCAGCTTTTTTATCATATTTATAAACATTCCTTGCAAGTGTAGATATTGTGCTTTGACCGCCTAAAGAATATACATTACCTGTATTTTTCAAATACATATAATAATCGTCAATAAAAGCATTTTGAACCTTATACATTCCCAGCTGATAAAGTCCTTCTAATCTTTTATACTCATTTCCGCTCATATTATATGGAGTCAGTTTATTATCTACATTTATTCTTAAAGCAAGATCTTCTAATTCTTTTATCCTTAAGTCTAAATTATTTTTTAACTGAGTCAATTTATACTTATTTGATGCTTCAATTTCCTTCCGTATATTTACAACAGAAATATTATATAATACGCCTGTCATTACAATCAAAGGAGTAGCAACAATAAGAAAATATGAAATTAGAAGCTTGTATTTATATAATGTATCTGTTCTCACTATTTTTTTAATCAAAATATCAGCCTCCAGGTTTTTACATCTTGGTTATAAGGATATTATATTATTGTCTATACATTCCATTTCATTGACCTCTCCACAGCCTTTTTCCAGTTCAAATATTTTTCTTTCCTAACTTCGTCACTCATTGTTGGGGTAAATACTCTATCAAGAACCCATTCATTTGAAATATCTTCTTTACTGTTCCAGAACCCTACTCCGAGACCTGCCAGATATGCAGCTCCAAGAGCCGTAGTTTCCGTTATTTTCGGACGTTTAACATTAATGTTAAGAATGTCAGCTTGGAACTGCATCAAGAAATCACTTACACTCGCTCCTCCGTCAACTTTCAGTTCTTTTAGTTCAATTCCTGAATCCATTTTCATTGCTTCAAAAACATCCATGCTCTGATATGCTATTGACTCAAGGACAGCTCTTATTAAATGCTCCCGCCTTGTACCTCTTGTAATTCCTACAATAGTTCCTCGTGCATACATATCCCAATATGGTGCTCCGAGGCCTGTAAAAGCCGGCACCATATATACTCCTCCTGTATCTTCAACTTTTTCCGCTTCAATATCCGATTCGTGGGCGGTTTTTATCATTCCGATTTCATCCCTTAGCCATTGAATTGCTGAACCTGCGTTGAACACACTTCCTTCCAGGGCGTATTCAACCTCGTCACCTATAACCCAGGCTATTGTGTTAAGAAGGTTATGTTCTGATTTTATGGGTTGCTTTCCTATATTCATAAGTATAAAACAACCTGTCCCATAAGTGTTTTTAGCAGTCCCAACATCAAAACACGCTTGCCCAAATAACGCTGCCTGCTGGTCTCCTGCTATGCCGCTTATTGGTATGGGAATTCCCAATATATCCTCACAAGTTTCCCCTATTATACCGGATGAAGGTACTACGGCAGGAAGTATGCATTCAGGTATTTCCATTTGTTTTAAAAGCTCCTTATCCCATTTGAGTTCCCTTATATTATAGATCATTGTCCTGGAAGCATTTGAATAATCCGTCACATGTAATTTTCCACCGGTAAGATTCCAGATAAGCCAGCTATCTATGGTTCCTGCCATTAACTCTCCCTTTCTGGCTTCTTCCATAGCACCAGGAATATTTTTAAGTATCCATTGTATTTTTGTTCCTGAAAAATAAGCATCTATTACAAGACCAGTCTTTTCTTTTATTACTTCCTGTAAGCCATCAAACTTTAATCTGTTACAGATGTCGGCAGTCCTTCTGCACTGCCATACTATAGCGTTGTAGATAGGTTTCCCTGTATTTTTATTCCATACAACGACAGTCTCTCTCTGATTTGTAATACCTATACCAGCAATTTTGTCAGGGGAAACCCCCGAGTCCTCTATAACACCTCTTAGAACTGCAAGCTGACCTGCCCATATTTCCTCCGGGTTGTGTTCTACCCATCCAGGGTGTGGATATATCTGTTTAAAGGGTTTGTTTTTTATACTCTTTATTGTACCCATATCCATATCAAAGAGTACTGCCCTTGAGCTTGTCGTACCCTGATCAATTGCTAAAATATACTTTTTTTTCATAGAACCCCCCCTTGGAGACACTGCGTTATTTCTGTAAGATTAAGCGTTTATTTGTATATAACTTCTATAGTTATTATTTTATCTTAGTATAGCCCAAATAACAACATGAAAGCAACCAAATCTTTAAAAACTATTGTTAAAGAAATTGGAATGCTATATAATAAAAAAATAAATACAATCTATACTAGATGCCAATAATAAAAGAGCCAATGATAAAAGATTAGAAACTAAGTTAAGAAACTAAAGGTTATATTTTAAAAGATTATTAAAAGATTATATTATTATTATAAATATAGAGGAATTAAAAACATACATATGATATACACAAGAAAATCTAACATCATGCTGACAATGAGCCTGTATTTACTGATGGTGGTTTATGCAATTTCAGTAACGATGGTGGGCCCTTTGATGTCAATATTGATAAGTCATTATACTCTTAGATTCTCCCAGGGAGGTTTAATAGTAGCATTCCAGAATATAGGCGGTATTCTTTCAATTGCATTGGGAGCAGTATTGGCAGACCGGATAAAAAAATCCGTGATTATAGCTTCAGCATATGCTTTATACGGCATTTCGTTATTCTCTATAAGCCATGCACCTTCATACGGATTATTGCTCGGGTTATTTTTTATTCTGGGGGCAAGCACAAGAATGGTAGATTCAGTAGTTAACGCTTTCATAGCCGATCTTAACCCGCAGAAAAGAGGATATTTCCTTAACTTGCTACATGGCTTTTTTGCCATAGGTGCATTGCTTGGCCCGATTTTTTCTCAGCATGTTGTTGGTAAAGGTGTTGGATGGAACAGGGCTTTCTGGGCGTTAGGTATTGTTTGTTCAGTAGTTTTGTTAGTATATATTATTGTATTAAAATTATTTCCCCCTGTTTACACGAATAAAACTCAATCAAAATCCATTGACTTTTCCGGTGTTATAAAAAGTTCGGTTATGTGGGTTCTATGTTTAATAATAATTATGTATTCTGCTCACCAGTCAGGTATAAATACATGGTGGGTTATGTTTATGGAAAACTTCATCGAAACCTCAAAAGTTATTTCAAGCCTTTCTTTGTCCATATTCTGGATAGGAATTATCCTAGGACGTTTTACTTGCTCGTATCTCATTCGCTATATAAAACCAAGATATATTCTTGTGATGGGAAATTTATCCGGAGGATTTATTCTTACTGTAAGTATCCTTGTAAAGGTACCTGATTTATTAATTGTGGCAATAGGGCTGGCGGGATTCCTGACAGGAGCGGTAATACCAATTCTCGTTACTATTGCTTGCAACTGGTACCCCCAGAACTCGGGCACAGCATCTTCAATGCTTTTTTTCAGCAGTTCACTGGCCAACATATTTTCCCCATGGTTTATTGGGCTTCTCACGGAAAATGCCGGATTTCAATGGGGTATAATTATCACCGGCATTTCTTTGCTGGTGGGATTTTTCTTTTCTCTACTTGTCCCCGCCAGGGAAAAACAATAACGAATTATATCCCCTTCAATTATTTTATTTTTGATATAACTTAGGCTCTTTTATCCTCCATGAGTTTTCATTATCAGGACGGGTTAGTATGCTGTATGTTTCAGGTCGACGCATTCCCAGAAAACACTCTTTTAATGTGGTATATTTTTCTTTCAGCTCATCGGTTGCCCAATACTCGAATGATTCGTCAAGGTCCACTTTAGCAAAAGCAATTTCCGGTCTTATGGCTGGTATCCGCACGCGTACGGCCATGTGGATCGACTATACGGGCATGACCCATTGCTTTTCCGAACGGGAGATGGCATTTGTACAAAGTGGCTGGTAACAACATATATTTAGTTGTCAATAGCTCTCGCATTGACCAGTGCAGTGATTCATTAAAGTTACCATTGTAGTCAATCCGCATTGTTGGATGTACTATTACATCTGCACCTTGAAGAGCCATTATTCTCCAGATTTCAGGATAATGTATTTCCCTGCATAAAGTTATACCAATTATACCAAGATCAAGTTTAAAAACAGGATACTCACATCCAGCCTCTACTAAATAAATATGCTATTCATTAAATCCAAGATCAATTAGTGTCAATGACATCACTTTTGCAAAGTCTATTAAATCGTCTGTTTTTACAAACTCATCCGGCATATGGCATGCACCTTCAGTATCCCAAGTACCTATCCCAAAACAAATGCATGATCCTTTACCAAATTCATAATATATGGGGAGATCGGATATTGCACCTGCGGCAAGTTTAGCCTTTTCCCCTGTAACCCTTTCATAGTTTGCTGCTACGGTTTTTACAAGTATATCATTTATATCAGTTTTTGCCCCATTAAAAAATCTTCTGTAAAAACTCAGTTTTGGTTTATGAATCTTCGATTTATCCATTTTCTCATATGCGCTATCTATACATTCAAGCAGTTGCTTTTCATTAACATCCTTGTTTTTTGTAGAATAAAGGTAAGCTTTGATTATGCCACTATTGGCAAAAGATAAATCGGTCTCATCCCCTATTTTAAACTCTAAAATTCTAAATACTGTTGACTTAAAAGCTGTAGCATTAAATAGAGGATCACTTTCAAATTCTTTCAATTTTTCTTTTTCAAAATTTTTTAGTTCATTTCGCATTACATACATTGCATCAAGACAGTTGCTTGCATCCTGCATAGCCTTCTTTGTTTCAAATTCAATTTTAAATCTTCCGCCGCTTACAGATACTGGTGCTATATCAAAATTAACACCATCGGCATAAATATAATAGTTACATGGATATTTTAGAACAGCCGCAAGTGACCCATTAGCTCCTCCGCCTTCTTCATCTACAACGGAAGCAAGCACCACATCATTATCCAATTTAATATTGCAGTCGATTACAGCTTTTAAAGCCATGTATGCAGCTGCAAGGCCTTCTTTGTCATCACAGGCTCCCCTACCATAAACTTTACCATCTCTTAGAAGCCCCGACCAAGGGTTCACCGTCCAATCATTCGGGTTACCCACAGGCACCACATCTACATGGGCACTCAACATTATTTTTTTCGTAGACTTCATTCCCTTGTATATACCTATAAGATTGGGTCTATCCTTGTAATCCCTTTCTTTTAAATAACCCGGATGATTCTCAATATTCTCTATAGAATCGGGTGTAAACATGTCAATTCTCAAGCCCAATTCTTTGTATCTTTCCGCAAGGTATTCCTGGCATTTTTTTTCATAACCCAGAGGCGGAAAGTTTTCACTTGGTATCCTTATTAGTTCCTGGAGTAAAGTAATACAATAATCCTTATTCTTATCAATATATTCAATTACTTTAGACTTATACCCTTCTTTATTTACCATATAATAGATCCCTCCACATAATTTATTCAATCACAAGGCAGAAACTAAGGTAGAAGCTTTTCTGCCGGTACATATTCCATACCTATACTTTCCGCAATAGGCTTATTTGTTATATAGCCTTTATATGTATTTAATCCGCGCTTAAGTGAGCAATCATCTAATATAGACTTTTCAACACCATTATTGGCAACTCTCAAAATATATGGCAGAGTTACAGATGTCAAAGCAAAAGTGGAAGTCCTTGGTACCGCCCCGGGCATATTATCCACTGAGTAATGTATTACACCATATTTCTCGTAATAAGGGTTATCATGTGTTGTAACCCTATCTATTGTTTCTATTGAACCTCCCTGATCAATAGCTACATCAACAATTACAGAACCCTTTTTCATAGTTTTTACCATCGTTTCGGATACAACCTTTGGTGCCCTGGCTCCTGCCACCAAGACCGCCCCTATCAGAAGATCTGCTTTTTTTACCATTTCAGCAGCATTATATTCATTATAAAGTAAAGTGGAAACTCTTCCTGAAAAAATGTCATCCAACTGAGACAATCTATTTTTGTTAACATCAAGTATGGTAACCCTTGCGCCAAGCCCAATTGACATTTTTGCTGCATTTGTACCGACACAGCCTCCCCCTATAATAACAACCTCGGCTGGAAGAACTCCTGGAACACCTCCTAACAATATACCGCTTCCACCGTTATGTTTCTGCAGCATATACGCACCTACCTGTACCGACATTCTCCCAGCTACCTCACTCATTGGTGCTAATAGCGGAAGAAAACCATTTGCCAATTGTACTGTTTCATAAGCTATGCCTATTATCTTTTTTTTAATTAAAGTTCTGGTTAAAGCCGGATTTGGCGCCAAGTGAAGATACGCAAACAGAGTTTGTCCTTCTTTCAATAAATCATATTCACTCTCGAGAGGTGCCTTAACCTTAAGTATAATATCTGCCTCAGAATATACCTCAGTGTTATTTTCAAGGATCACTGCTCCAGCTCTTTTATATTCATCATCTTCAATGCCGCTCCCAACCCCTGCTGATTTCTCAATTATTACTTTGTGACCAGCCCTAACAAGTTCATTTACCCCAGCAGGCGTTATTGCAACCCTGTTTTCATTGTTTTTTAATTCCTTTGGAACCCCTATTATCACTAGTAATTCCTCCCATACTTTTCCTTATCTTGATTATCCAAATTATTTACACAAATTGTTCCCATTACCTTCGGTGTTTTTCTGCCACACTTTTTACAATTTGCGCTACCAATTCACAGTCCTCTTCTGTATACTTTTCACAGAATGTAGACCAGCGCAACCAGTTCTCAAGAAATGCAGCTGCATTTGGGCACATGCTCTTATAATTATATTCGTATGATGCAGGAGGCATTGAATATGGATATACCTTATTACTTGCGTTCTCCTGCAGGAAGGTACATGCATCCGGCATGAAATAGTAACGGGCAGTACTAATCCCTGGTATTCCGGCAGCAGCACATTCCTCACCAAACTTGTCAGCAGTACAATCAAAAGCTTCAGGATCTATACTAAATCCGCACATCCAGCAGGAGTATACATCAAGATAATCTGGAATTTTATCAGGAATAATGCCAGGTATATCGGCAAGTTTTTTATTGATAAGTCTTACCATTTTGTCCCTCTTAGCCACATTTTCCTGAATAATTTCAAGCTGGGCCAGGTTTATTGCAGCTGTACAATTAGGCATACGGATTGCACTGCCGGGTACAACATGCAGTCTTCCAAAACCGGGTTTAATTTGTGCACCCCTGCTCTGACAGCGAAACCTAGCGTATTCAGCCAATTCGTCATTATTGGTTATAAAACAGCCGCCAATATCAGATCCCATGGTTTTTTCAGCATCAAAAGAAAACGCACCTACATCACCTATTGTCCCTGCCAGTTTTCCCTTATACCTTCCATATACAGCCTGGCACGCATCCTCTATAACCATAAGATTATATTTTTTCGCCAATTCCAAAATTGGATCCATATCACAAATAATACCTGTCATATGAACAACAACAATTGCTCTTGTTCTATCAGTTATACAAGGCTCAATTGTTTTGGCACTTACATTTACACTGCCGGGTTCAGTATCTGCAAAAACCGGGATATTGTTGTTCTTAATAAATCCCATAATAGTACCGTAGTCTGTTATAGGGCTGAATATAACTTCATCTCCAGGATTAAAATTCAATGCTTCAGCCAGCATTTGAATTGCAGATGTACAACCCGGAGCAGAAACACAATGCTTTACTCCCATTGCTTCTGCATACGCCCTCTCAAACCTGCCTATCATATCAACAGTTAATCCACTGTCAACAACCTCTTGAAGGTATTTTAAAGCATTAGGCCCCATTATTCTAGGAAATGGCGTTGGCAGTTTTCCCTTTAGCCCTGCCAATGCTTCTGCTCCATATTTTGCACGTTCCAACTTCTTTTCCATCACAAATTACCCCTTTCTTTTCGCTATAATTCATTTCGTAGTTTAGAGTAGTTTAGAAATAATTTTAGTTGTATAATTTACTTTTGTTAATATTTCTTTTTTCCATTTATATAACTTATATAATAATAATAGAATTTTCACCATATTTCTTCACATTAAATTGCTATATATGTGGAAGTTATTGCTTAATAATATTACCCTGAATTCATATTATTTTTTTGACACTAATATAAACGTATATTTTTATAAACGTATGTTTTACCTGTCATTCCATTACAACAAGCCCATAGATTTTAAAATTCGGAACTTCAAACATTATCTTTCCCCTTTTTGTCTCAAATGATATTTCCTTAATGGCATGGAATTCGGGGCTAATAAATGACAACTTTTTAATAATCCTGTTTTTGGGTTGCTTAAAACTTACCTTTAAACCTGTAACAATATTTTGATAATCATAGTTCACCAAATGCAGCATTAGCCTCCCTGTGCTTCTCTGGGTAAGAAATTCAGCAGCTGTAGTAAAAGGCCCTTCTATTCTTAAAATCTCACGGCCTTTTCTCGCCCAGTTCAAAATTTCAATTATCTCCTTCCAATTAACGGGAAGATACCCTTGAAGTCTTTTTAGGTATGGAACTGCGGGTCCAATTGAATGTCTCACATGTGATATTTTCAAATCCTTTTCATGAGGCACCACCTTTGGAATAACAGCAAACTTTCCCTTACCAAGTGTCCCTTTTACCACTTCGTTTATTGGCCATTTGATACCAAGAACATTTTCTAGTCCGTATTCCTGCTCTTCCATAGGTACATGGAAAAGAGATACACCTTTCCTTCGTCTTCCCCACTCATCAAGAAGAGATGTCTGATCGGTAGCTATAAGGCTTCCTCCATTTTTTACATAATTTTCAACCTGGGAAATTTGTTTGGAACTCATATATTTTACATTTGGAAGAACAAGCACTGAATACTCTGATATATCTTCAAGGTCCTCATCATATATAACCGAATATGGGATCTTTGATCTTATAAGCGTCTCTTCAAAATATATTAGACTAATAAGAGAAGACGTCATTGAATATGAAAGTGAAGGATATGAATTAAGAAGTGCAATTTCGGGAATTTCCTCGGTTTCCTCAAAATACTTCCTATTATGTTTAAAAAATTTAATATATTCTTTTGTTTCTTTCTCAAGGCAATCCAATCCGGGCATACCAACCGTGTTAAATACAAAAGGATTGAACGCCATTGATTCTGCAAGATCAAGCAGTATATTTTTTCTTTGGAAATTGGTCATCCATACGCCGCGTCTAAGCTTACGAGCACTTTTAAATGTGCGTATCCTTGTAGCCAGTTTTCCGTCCTGATGCACCCCGAGAATCCCCTGGTCTGCCTCAGCTGCAAGAGCGTCGCAGTGCGGATATATTGATGTTGGCCATATACCATGAAATACTGCGTTGTTGAGCCCCCCCATTGGGCCCATGTATGGGCAATTCCATACTATTGCAATATCAGGTGATATTTTTTTTATGTATTCCTTAAATCTCTTTGATACCTCTCCTAGTCTCCAACATCTGAAATCTATCCATTCCTGCTGGACCGGATCATTTATAGCGCCGGGTTCTATACCTGCAAAAAGAAATGGGTCTGTATAGTTCCATTTAAGTTCATCCACAAATACAGGTGGAAAGATTCCATCCACTTTTGGAAACCCAAACCGTTCCAACCTTGACTCCCGTGATGGGTATTTTCTGTTGAGATATTCTCTAAATGCCTTTGTGCAATCATTACATGCGCAAGCAAAGGAATAGTAACCATAATTATCGAAAAAAACCAGATCAGCCTCCAGATTTTCAACGGCATATTTTATGCCTTTTTCTACATACTGTAGGTACTCTTCCTTATTTATGCAGGGAATAAGCCTGAAGTATGAATTATAATAAGTCGGTTTTCTTCCCTGGTGATCTACCTGTACCCATTCCAGTACTGCTTTTTCTTCATTTACTACGCCTTCATAGAATACTGAACCTATTGATTGAACATAGGCCCCCACTTTTATACCTTTCTCGTGGAAATAGCGGGCCATCTGCCTTTGTCTTTTCATATTCTCATTATCTGCTTCATAACCAACATTATTAAATGCCTGGACAACTACCAGATCTATGCCTAGTTCATGTAGTTTTTTAGCTGTTTCTAACGAGTGCTCTTTGTTGTAAATTTCCCAAAACTGATGGGTTACAAGCCCTTTTCTCTGATTCAAAATAAGGGCTTCACCTTCCTGTACTACTATTACTCCTTTTCTTAACCAGTCTACAGAGGTCAAAGTATAATCTTTCATAACCTAACCTATTCCTCCTCTAAATAGAGTGTTTTTCATTACTATAATTCAGATATAATATGATAACCTTACTTCTATGGAACTTTTAATTCCACTCCTGCCATACTTATTAACAGTACATGCACTTATGGTATTGCTGCCTTCTTTAAGCCGCCATTTAAACTCTTCCTGCCTGGTTTCCCAATCATTATCATCCAATTTGACAATATAATGGTCAAAATAAGGATCTGTATTACTCATCTTTACTATTAATTTTATATCCGGGTTTTCGGGACAGTCTTCAACCGTTAATTCGATTTTAGTCTGATTGAGGGTAAAATAAACGTCATCGGGATTTTCAACCCATTGGATTTTGGGCCATGCCCTCTGGATTGGATATTCATTTACAAGCAGCAGGGCTTCTGCCATTTTATCTGAAAACATATAACTCTTATCGGCAGCGTGTATTATAATGTAAGTGTAAAAATGCATGCTTTTGTTTATAGTAAACCGCTTCCACATTTCAATCAACTGCGCTTTACTTGAAATATAATTGTCTGCATGATTCTTTCCGAACATCTTAAGAGTAGCATCATAAAACCCCTTTAACTGGGATTCAAGTTCATCCTGGCTAAATTTGATTTCAGGCGTTGCCGGAACCTGTTCGACATTTTTTTCTTTCCCACAAAGCCATGCTTTTCTTACTTCATAGGAATTCAAGGGTACCCCTTTTTCCTCGTAATGCCAGTCTGTTGTTGGATCAAAAACAACCCATTTTCTATAGTCATTTGACCATACTTCTGTCACACAGTGACCAGTAAAAAATGAATTTTCTGGTTCAGGTATATCGCTCTTATCTCTTAGTATACTTACAAGCCTTGCGGGAAAACCTAAGGACAGGCAGCATTGCATAAATACACTTGCATATACTCCACAGGCAAAAGTCGCTCCCTTCTCCGCTGCTTCCAGTACATCGATGGCATTACCGCTTCTAGGAACAGGATTACCTGTAAAACCATATTTCCACCTGTTTTTTACCCATTTCCTGAGTAAAACCAGTTTTTCAAATTCAGTTTTTCCATTGGCCACTACATTATCAAGGGAGTATTTCTCTCTCAAGGCCTTAAGCTTAGCATCATCATATTCAGAATAATTATAGCGGGTATAATCACCAATGATTGTGGGATTATCATATTTAACTATCTTTAATTCTTTTAACCCTTTAAATATTCTTTCCATATAAACGTCTCCCCTGTTAAACTTTTAAGTTTTAAACATTTAAAGGTTAAATAGCCTTTAATATTTATAAGTTTATAAGGAACTCATTTTTAGACATAAGATTTCTTCTGTACCGCTATTTCCATACCATTGTGAACTTCAATTGTAAAACACAATATTCCGTTTTTAACAGGGTACACCTTCACCTGGTTTCCATCTGCAAAAACATTTATTACCTCAGGTGTAAACGGACATTCTATCAATATTGTAAGTTCCTTACAGTAAACCTGTTTGGGTACAGAATTCAGATTGACACAAAAATGACCCTCTTTAATATTAATATTTTCTATAAAAGCACATCGGCGCATATACCTGTAGTCAATTACCTCATCCGGATTTGCATACCAACACGAATTGCCTCCCTCGTATATAATTGTTTCCAACCTCTCTCTGTGATGGGCAGCATTGCAGTCCTTATACAAATGAATAGCTTGTTCCAGTGGACAATGGCAGTAATCCACAATCCAGCTATTCAAAGCCCTCGCCTGATGGATGCGTTTCCATGGGTCATAGGTTCCATCAAATACTCCCCAGTATTTTTCGTGAAGTGGAACACGGTTTATCCAAAAAAGATCATCTGCATCCGGGAAGTTCACATCATCAGTTATACTCATACCTGCCAGGTAGCCGTATTCTTTAAGTTTTTCTATTACATCGCTTGTCAGGTTATCATTGTTGCCTGGAGCAGTATACACTGTAACAGGCCTTCCGATAGCATCCTCAATGACTTCTTTTGCCTTGAGTAATTCCAATTCAGGATTGTTCATTACATTTTCATGACTCCAGGAATGGTTCCCAACGCCCCACCCTTTTGATACAAGCTCCCGAAGTTCTTCACTGTTCATATGTCTCATACCGTTAAATGAACTGGTACCACAATTTCTACGCTTTCCTATTTGACCTGCTACGACTTCAACATGCCCAGGTATTCCAAGTTCATCATGAACTGGAATTACGAATTTTGACAAATCGGCGAGAGCTTCATCGTATGTAATTGAATATACCCAATCCTTACAATACTTCCATTTTGCAACTGAAAGTTTGATATTTTCTTCCATATATTTTCAACCTACCTTAATAATATATTGGTTAATATCATATAACGTTTATTTATACTAAAACCCTATATTTGCCATTTTAATTGGTTATCATTGTTTATCCATCAAGCCTCCATTATCACCAAACCATATATTTTAAAATCCGGAACCTTAAAAGATATTGAGACTCCTTTTGTTTCAAACTCAATATTTTTCTTATCTTTCAACTCAGGTGTTAAAAATGTCAATCTGTTGATCTTCATATCTGTAGGAACTTTAAAGTTTACAAATACGTCTGTGGCATTACAGTTATGATTATAGTTAACCAGGTGAAGGATAACCCTCCCTGCATCTTTCTGCTTAAGCAGTTCTGCACAAACAGTATCAGAAGCTTTTATTTCAAGTATTTTACTGTCTTGCCTTGCCCACTCAAGAACTTCCATTATTTCAGCCTGGTTTTCCGGTAAGTAACCGAATAATGACTTTAAATAAGGAACTGCCGGCCCTATTGAATGTCTTACTTCACCCAGATTTAAGTTTTTAGAATGAGGGTAAACCCGTGGTATTATTGCAAATCTTCCTTTACCCAGTGTACCCTTTAAGATATCTTTTGTTGGCCATTTTACACTGAGTACTTTCTCAAGGCCATACTCCTGTTCTTCCAGAGGAACTGTAAATAATGATACTCCCTTGCGTCTCCTTCCCTTCTCATCCAGAAGGGATGTTTGATCAGTAGCTATAAGGGTTCCCCCGTTCTTAACATACTTCTCAACCTGAGAAATCTGTTCCGAGCTCATATACTTTGCATTGGCAAGCACAAGCACAGGATACTCTGAAATATCATCCAAGTCTTCATCGTATATAACAGAATATGGTATTCTTGATCTTATAAGAGTCTCTTCAACATATATAAGGCTCATCAACGGAGCTATCATATCATATGAAAGTGAAGCATATGAGTAAAGAAGGGCAACTTCTGTAATCTCTTCAGTATCAATAAAATACTTATTGTTCTTTTTGAAAAAGCTGATATATTTTCGGGTGTCAGGTTCTAAAGCCATCAAACTTGGCGTTCCTACAGTATTATACAGGAATGGATTGTATGCCATTGATTCGGATAGATCCAGCAATATATTCTGCCTGTGGAAATTGGTCATCCAGACGCCTCGTTTAAGTGCCCGGGCATTCTTAAAGGTTCTTATCCTTGAAGAAAGCCTTCCGTCTTCATGTGCACCCAGAAGACCCTGATCTGCTTCAGCAGCAAACGCATCACAGTGTGGATAAATAGCTGTAGGCCATACACCATGAAATGCAGCATTGTTAAGTCCACCAAAAGGCCCCATATAAGGTGCATTCCATACTACAGCAATACCTGGTGATAGGCTTTTAAGGTAGTCATAAATTCTCTTTGATACCTCACCCAGCCTTGCGCACCGAAAATTTATCCATTCCTGTTGTACCGGATCACTTATCACACCTGGGTCGTACAAAGATACAAATTGGAAAGGGTCTGTAAAAGTCCATTTCAGGTTGTCAGCAAATACTGGAGGAAATATTCCATCCACTGTGGGAAAACCAAACCGCTCAATTCTCGATTCACGGGTAGGGTACTTATAATTAAGATATTTTCTGAATGCTTCCTTACAGTCGTCACATGCACAGGCAAACGAATAATAGCCGTAATTATCAAAAAATACCAGATCTGCCTCAAGGCTTTCAACTGCATATTTAAGGCCTTTTTCTATGTATCTTAGATATTCGTCCTTGTTTATACACGGTATATACCTAAAATATGAATTATAATATGTAGGATATCTCCCAAAGTAATCTTTTTGAACCCATTCTAAGCACGATGGTTCTTCTGTTATTACTCCTTCATAAAGAATGGAACCTATTGTCTGTACATAAGCGCCAACCTTTATTTCTCTTTCATGCAAATATTTAGCAATTTGTCTTTCCATAATAATAAATTCGTCATCAGCATCATACCCCATAGAATTGAAACCGCCAATTGTAACTAGATCTATACCCAACTCTTTTAGCTTATCTGCAGCTTCAGGCAAGTGTTCTGTTCTAAAAATTTCTGCAGATTTTAAGGTAGTTAGGCCCTTTCTTGCTTGGAACGGGTGCTCAACTTCTTGAACAACTATAATACCCTTCTTTAGCCATTGAACATCAGTAATTTTTAAATTTTTCATCCTTTAGCACCTCCAATTTGTAAAAGCTTCTAAACTTCAAAGGAAAGGTTAACGGTTATCGAACTTTCTATGCCATACCTTCCTTTTTTATTTACTGTACGCGCACGAATTTGGTTATCGCCTTCTCTAATAGTCCATATAAATTCCGGTTCACTCTCTTTCCATTCACCTGTATCAATGCAAACTTGATAATAACTAAAATCGGGATCAGTATTTTTCATCTTTACTTCAAGTTGAAAGGGCTTCTCTTGTCCATCCACTACTCGAATCTCAATAAAGGTTTGATTAAGGGTGAAGTAAACATCATCAGAATTTGAGGTCCATGTAATATTCGGCCATGCCCTCTGGATAGGGTATTCATTTACCAGGAGCAAAGGTCCTTCTTTTTCATCGGCAAACATATAATTTTTTTCTCCTGCACCAATTATAACGTATGTATAAAAATGCATATTCTTGTTTTCTGTAAATCTGGACCATACAGTATAAACATCACTGGTTTTTGATATATACCTATCGGCATAATCCTTACCCATTAAATCTTCAGCTGCTTTGTAGTGCCTTTTGAGATAACCCTCCAAATCTTCTGGAAGCACATCAGTTACGGTTCTTTCCGGCACCTGTAATACCTTAGATGCTTCTCCATTAAGCCAGGCTTTTCTTATTTCATAAGCATTTAAAGGTATGCCGTCTTTCTCATAATAACAATCCATATCCGTATCAATAACTGCCCATTTTTTATATTCATTAGTCCATACTTCATTAATACAATGACCTGTGTTAATGGCATCTATAGGATCAGGTATATCACTTCCATCGCGAAGAATGGATACAAGTCTTGCAGGAAAACCCAAAGCAGCACAACATTGTTGATAAACACTTGAATATACTCCACATGCAAAAGTTGCTCCTTTTTCGGCCGCTTCTAATATATCTAGTGCATGGCCGCCTTTAGGTACAGGCGACCATCCATGAACCCACCTGCTTTTAACCCATTGTCTAAGTAAATTTAGCTTATCCCAATCAGTCCTTCCGGATTCTATTACCCTGTCAAGAGAATATTTGTCAACTAGCATTTTCAGTTTCATTCTATCAAATTCGGGTACTTTAAAGCGGGTGTAGTCTCCAATTATGTTGGCATTATTATATTTTGTAATTTTCAATGCTCTTAAACCTTTAAAAGCCTTAATCATATTTAATCTCTCCTTTATGTTTTTCCCCATTTAACAAAGTATAAAGTTCAGGCCTCCTTGCTTCCATAATTCTATTCCTAAAATTAAAGTCTTTTATTACCTTTCCTTCTCTATACACAAAACTAACTTTTTCCCTCACTGCATTCATGTCTATTTGAGCTATATATGCCCCTTCAAGGTCATAGTTAGATGCGAAAACGGTTTCACCAGTAGCGTCAATAATATTACTACGAAGTTTCACCTGAGAAGATGGAAATGCACATGTTACTATATAAGCACAGTTCTCAATTGCCCAAGCCCTGAAAACCCCTTCATTTATTGAATTAGCATCGTAACCCCAACTTTGGGTTTGATTTATTATTATTTCTGCACCTTTTAAACCTAGTATTCTGGGTATTTCTTGACAATATGAATCGGCACAAATTACAAACCCGACTTTGCCGAAATCAAGTTCTACAATCTCTATTTCAATACCCGTAGGTAATTCCTTATTATACATCATGGTGCATGTATTTACCTTTTCATACTTGTGTATAATATTACCGCTGCGATCAAACAGTAATGTAGTATTTATCCCGTCAAAACAGTCGTTTACAGCGATATAGCATTTATTATTTCTTGCACACGCAGAATACATACTTATTTTCTCATCCTGAAATTCAACCTTTATTCTACCTTTAGGGTTATATTCCATAGTTGAAAATTCCGAGCATATAACTATATCACATTTGGATGCTATGCTATTTATATAATCACACTGCTTTATATACCAGCTTTTTTCATTACTAGATATAGTATCACTATAACTCATCTGAACAAATCCTATTACAGGCTTTTCAACTGAATATACTTTTTTTTCATATGTACTACTTTTCAATATATCTTTAAATATACCTCTTTGGTTTTGATGGTATACTATACTTCCATAGCCGTAAATATATTTCTCAATTTGTCTTTTCTTTGAAAGATCAATTTCACAAATAATAAAACCTTTTTCTCTTCCCGTGGAAGCGATAACATCCCCTCTCAAATCATAAACAGCAGCCCTGCCTGTATGCCTTCCTAATCCATTAGAATTAAAACTCTTCTCCAATTGTTCAATAGAATACCCATTTTCTCTGTTCAGCAACTCATAATTATTTGTCATATACATACCTGTATGGCTTGCATATGCCGAGGCTGCTACATAAAAGTAGTCAGCAATAGCCCTGCCTCTTAACAGATAATTCTGTTCCGTATCATCTCTTAAAGGCCAGACACCTAAAGAACATAGTAAAATTTCTGCACCCTTAATGGAATATATTTCAGCTAGTTCAGGAATAAATATATCGGTTCCCGCCATTAAACCGACTTTACCAAAGTCCAACTCAAAAACTGGCATATCACTGCCTAATGCTAAGTCAATGTCGAGCCCCTCAATTTTATGAGTTTTAACATATTCTCCAATAAATCGGCCATCTCTGCCGATAATTTTTGAAATGCAAGCATTTCTTCCATTATTTCTTACAAGTGTATTATATACTACATAGCAATTGTTTTCTCTGGCATGTTTAGAAAATAGCTCCTCTTTTATCTTAATAGTATGAATTCGAAAACCCATAAGGCTTCCGTTTATTATATTTCAGAGATAAGTATTTTTAACTTACCTCCAGAAATCCACTAATATATTCCATTAAATTTTCCAGCTATATTTACTAAATTGTAACAAAATATGGGTCCAATCTCTCTTGACAAACGTCTGTTCCCCCCCATAATTGAAGTGGATGGTATTTTTTACCATTACTTTGATTACGGAGGTTTTATTTATGCTGCGTGATTGGCCCTCCCACGAGGAGTACCAGAAAAATCTTCTTTTGCACCTAGTCTTTTTCTACTTGACCGATAGGGAAAGGGTGGTTGAGTTGAAAGAGTCTATTTCCAAACTCTTTATGCTCAACCTTGACCTGGCTTACCCTATCCTCAAACCGCTATATTCCAATACCGGACGTCCGGCTAAGAATCAGCAAGGTATTATCCGCTCCTTAGTCCTTATGCTTGACCAGGGTGAGCATGACATACCTAAGTGGGCAGCCAGAGTCGCCAGTGATAAGCTGCTTTGCGCTATATGTGGGTTTGAATATGGCAAAGCGCCATCCTTCAGCTCATATTACGATTTGACCAAGCGACTCTGGCAAGCCTCTCATGAAGTGCAGGTAGCCAGAAAGAAAAAGCTCCGCACTTTTAAGCCTAAGCCCCGCAAGAAGCCTGGGGCCGGTAAAAAATATGTCCTCTTGAGACATAATGGCGTTGTTAAAAAGTTCGCCTCTCTTGCAATCCGGGACAAACTCCCCGAGTATCGCCCTGAGATAGTTTTGCAGAAGCTCCTGGCCAGATGTGTTGTCGATACTTCCCTTAAAATGGGCATCCTTGGCAACCCCAAAAGCTTCTCTATCTCTAATGACGGCACTCCCTATTATTCAGGTGCCAGCCACTATGGTGTAAAAGTCTGTGATTGCAAATCCAAGGGGATCTTTGACTGCAAGTGCAAAAGACGCTATTCCGACCTCGATGCTACTTGGGGTTGGGACAGCTACCGCGAACAGTGGTTCTACGGCGATACACTGTTTGTTTGCACTGCAGCAGACAGCCCCTACGACTTGCCTATTTATCTTCGCAAAGCTCAAGCTCAAAGACATGACAGCATTATTGCCATTTTCGCACTGGATGAAGTCAGAAAGCTTTACCCGGACATTACCTTTAAGAATTATTTAGCTGATGGCTCCATGGACAATTACCCTACCTATAAGCTCCTCCAGCACCATAACATGATCCCTTTTATCCCTCTCGACTCCAATGCCAAGTTCCCGGATAAGAATCTGCCTGCTGGAGTCCTTTGCTTTGATGATAAGGGAAACCCTATTTGCATGGGTGGTATACCTTATCAAAACTGCGGATACTCTTATCCTAAAGGTATCAAATACAGGTGTTGGTTTGACTACTATAGGATTGATAAACCTTGCAGCTGCAGCAACAGCCCCTATGGTAGAACCATTTATATTAAACCGGACTATGATCCAAGGCTTTTCCCTCCCGTATCCCGCAACTCCGATACCTTCATAGAGACGCTTAAGCGTCGGACTACAGTGGAACGTAGTCATAAAAGGCTTTTTAAAGACTACGATATTGAAGCGGGAAACTGCCGTAGTTCAAAAGAGCGTTTTATGCGGGCTACCATGGCTGCTATCAATATACACCTGGATGCCTGGATTAAGCACACCGGATTCAGTATTATTACTTCGCTTGAAGAACTGGCCGGTTAAGTTGCTTAACGTACTTAATAATTAAATCAACTTTTTAAGCTTTAACCCCCCAAATACAATGGGTTAGCCTTGCTATGCGCTTTTTTCCCTTTACACCTGATTATACACGCAGCATATTCTGTTTTCAATGTCCACTTAATGTATATTGCTGGATTAATATCCTCTTACTTACACTTTTCTAGTTTACTACAAGACTTCCATCCTACTTTTCGAATTCATACAAACAGTTTTTATTCCATCCTCAAAAATGTTTTTTCTATCACCGGCATCAGTAAATACATCACATATATTCATTATTTCTATATCCTGAAAATACTCAGGAGCATTGGAGCCGAAAACAACTTTCCCCTGAATATTATTTATTTTCTAATGACAAAAGTTGGCAGGCCCATTCCGTGAAGTTTCAATCCACAGGTTATCTGCAAATTCAAGTGCCCTTATTGTATCATTGTAATAGTCGCTGGCACCACCGTGCCCCATAATAAAATTTACATGTTGGAAAAGCCTGGCAAGTTCAGCAGCATGAAAAGGTTCGGCTATACCTGCCGTACCTGTATGCACGTAAACAGGCACCTTATATTCGTCCGCTATTTCCAATAGCGGATATACCAGGGGATCTGCCAACCGGAAACCATGAATAACAGGATGAAGTTTAAGTCCCATCAACCCATCATCAAGTGCTTTCCGTAGTTCATCACAAGCTTCCTTGCCAAACCATGGGTTCACTGACGCCATTCCTGCAAACCTATCCGGATGATTTTTTACTGCACCTGCAATTAATTTATTTCCTTCTCTGTTTGCAACAGTCAAATACCTATCCATTGGACAAGTTATGGCAAAATCTACTCCTGCTTTATCCATTTGTTTCAGTAGTGTATATTCGTCAAGCTGCATTTTTATACCATTCCCTAAATGTACATGGCAATCAATTTTTTTCATATATTGTTACCTCTTTTCTTATCCTTTTATCCCTTAATAGACCCTATCATAATACCTTTTATAAAGTATTTTTGTAAAAATGGATAAATACATATTATGGGTCCAATTACCACAATAATCATGGCATATTTTACTTGCTGCATTACTCCAACTCCACCTACCAAAAAATCATCTATAAACTTCATATTGTTGACAAACTCATTAGATGACTCGATTAATACACGTTTTAAATACAACTGCACAGGTTGAATATTCTTGTTTGGTGCATAAATCATAGCATTAAACCATGCATTCCAGTGGCCTACTGCATAAAATAATACAAGTACCGCCAGAATAGGTTTTGATAAAGGTAACATGATCTTGAGAAAAATACTGAAATGCCCTGCCCCATCAATAACGGCAGATTCATAAAGGCTTTCAGGTATATTATTAAAAAAGGTGCGGGTAATAAATATATACCAGGCACCAACCGCAGAAGGCAAAACAACCGCCCACCGGGTATTATACAACCCAAGCTGTGTAATATTTATAAATTGAGGAATAAGTCCGCCCCCAAAAAACATTGTAATTGTAATAATAATCAACATGAATTTTTTAATTATAAAATCTCTCCTTGATAGAGGATAGGCTGCAAGCACTGTCATAGCAACATTAATTGATGTCCCAACTATGGTATACCAGAGCGTGTTATAATAAGCCAATAATAACATCGGATCATCAAGTATGTATTTGTAAGCCTGGAGAGAAAATCCCTTAGGCAACAGCCATATTTCCTGTTTGATTATATATACCGGATTACTAATTGAAGTGCTTAAAACATAAATGAATGGATATAAAGTTGCAACAAAAGCTAAAAATGCTAATACATAACATGCCCATAAAAAAACCATATCAGTTTTATTTGATTCTTTCATGCTCATTACATGTTACCTCCTTTACCATAGTGATATTTCAGATACTTTTCTGCTAATAGCATTAGCAGTTACCAAAAATAAACAATTTATAACAGAATTAAAAAGACCAACTGCTGCACCATAACTATATTTCAGTCCTACTAGACCCTGCCTGTATGTAAAAGTGGATATGACGTCAGCTACATTATATGTTGCAGGGTTATATAACAGGATTATTTTTTCAAATCCTACACTCATAATATTTCCTAAGTTTAAAATCAATAAAATGATTATAGTTGGAACAATCCCCGGTATTGTTATGTAAAATATCTGCTTTAACCGGTTAGCACCATCTAATCTTGCTGCTTCATATAGCTGTTCATCAATTCCTGTTATAGCTGCAAGATAAATTATAGATCCCCATCCGAAAGATTGCCATATTCCTGAACTGATATATATAAACCTGAAATATTTAGAGTTCAATAAATAATTTTCAGGCGTGCCTCCAAAAAGCTGAACCACCTTTGATACAATTCCAGTTTGAGGCGATAAAAAATTAACTATCATACCACAAACGATTACTACTGAAATAAAATGAGGAAGATAGCTAACAGTCTGTACAACCTTTTTATAAGCCTTATGTTTAATCTCATTTAAAATAAGTGCAAAACCTATTGGAAAAGGAAAGCCAAAAACCAAGCCATAGAAACTTATCAAAAATGTATTTTTAATTAGACGAAAGAAGAAAGCAGATGAAAAAAACAATTTGAAATTATCCAGACCAATCCAGGGACTTCCCCATATCCCCAGGCCCGGGTTAAAGTCCTTAAATGCAATAATAACTCCATACATGGGTTTATAATGAAAAATAATATAATATATGATTACAGGAGTTACCATAAGTAAAAGTGCCTTATCCCTTTTTGCTTTTTTAATAAATAAATTCATTTTATTACTTATATTCTGCATTATAAATACATTCCTTTCACTGTGCTTCAAATATATAAACTAATTAAATTGTATTTACAAATATTTTCAGTATTATGTATTATATTTTATTTATTTTATCCAGATAATATTTAAGAAAGCCAAATCAGACAAGCAATTAATATACCTGCCTGATTTGGTTTCCTTTACACTTTTAAATAATTAATTTAACGTTAACTTTTACTTAACCTTACTTTATATTAGCCTTAAAAGCATCATAAATTTGTTGTTTAACCTTTAGAACTTCATCAATACCCATACTTTTCAGTTTGTTAACATAGGCATCAAAATTATCCAGGCTGTCAGCTCCAATAATGAAATTTACAACAGCTTCATCTCTATAAGTTCTGATATCTGCCATATACTGTTCAATAACTTTATTCTGTTCTATTGAGGAATGAGCTGCAGGAAATGCAGATACCAGATATGGAAGCCTTTTTTTCACGAAATCTATGCTGCCTTCTTTTAGAGCACCGACTCTAATAGAATCCTGCCAACTGTAATTAAATGCTTCCAACAAATAAATAAAAGGCAGAGCAGGATAAGTTCCATCAGATATTTTTACTTCATTTGGCGTTAAACCCTTTTCTTTAGATATATTTAAGACTTTATCGCTATTTATCATTTGTTCTCCGCTGATTGTGTAATGGTATCCTTCTATTCCAAGCATCAGCAGTTTTGCAGTTTCAGGATTAAATGCTAGGTTATCCAGCCATTTCATTGCTATTTCGGGATACTTGCATGCAGATGTAATAGATGCGCTGAAACCCCATGCAGGATCCTGTATGGCAAATTTATTGTATCCTTCCGGTCCCTGGGCAAAAGGCGTTAAAACATACTTATCTTCCTTTTCACCGGCAGCCATTAAAGTAGTATTCTGTACCATTGGACCAAACCCACAGGTAGCACCAATAATATTTTGAGATATCTTTGCATTCAACTGATCCCTATTCTGAGTGGTAAATTCATTGTCCAAAATCTTCTCATCATATAATTTTTTCAGCCATGCCAGTACATCCTTGAATTTAGGGTCGATATATTCAAATGTAACTTTTCCATCAGGATTTGGGAAAAAACCATCTGTGGATAATACATGTACATCCCATGCATCTGCAAAAGTCAATACCCAAGCCCACAAATCAGTGGAAAGGGGTATTTCATCCGTTGGATCTCCGTTTCCATTCATGTCCTGCTTTTTGAATTCTGATAATATTATATACCAGTCATCAATAGTTTTTGGTATTTCTCTGTTGATTTTTTTCAACCAATTTTCCCTAATCATGTAGGCAGCAGGAAAATATTGGTTATTCACTGTCGCATCTCCATAAATGACAGGTATTGCACCATCAGGAGTACGAAGGGATGCTGCATATTTAGGATTGTTGGCAAAGTGTTTTTTTGCATATACACCTACTTTCTCAATCAAAGGTGCATGATCAACAATAACCTTGGACTCATACAGACTCAGAATGTCTCCAACCGGAGTCAATATATCCGGCATATCTGTATTTGCAGCAATCCGCGTACCAACAATTGTGTTGTAATCAGCTGCCGGATAAGCATCGAATTTCACCTTGATTCCTGTCCTTTTCTCAAGCTCCTGCCATACCAAAGGATAATCATTCATACTTACATATTTAGTGTACCTGTCCATACATACAACAGTAAGAACAACATCTTCCTCAGCAACTGTACCTGGTTCACCGGTTTTTGATGTTGCCGTCTCATCTTTTTGTTTTGTTGCTACTTTTCCAATCTGACAGGCAGATAGCACAGCTGTCATTAGAAAAATAAAGCAAACAATAAACACAACTTCTCTTAATGATTTTTTCATAACATATAACCTCCTTTTAAATTTGGAATGCATTCGAAAACTTAAACCGTTTCCGAATTCTATATTTGAGGCTTGGCATTTTTTAGCCTCGTAATGAAGAATATACGACTTTGAATATACAACTTTCACACAATATAAATGTCTTCCTATAAATTTAATGTAACGTTACCGATAAACCCTATTTATTTAACAATGTAATTTTCCTCCTTTTATCCAGGGAATTTATACGGATAGCTTTTTGAATTTCTAACGTTAAATTGTATTTGTAATATAACATAAAATATGTTACAAAACAACGTTCAATTTATAATTCTACAATCAGCAATTAACATTTTGTTCAAAAAAACAACGGCAGTGAAAGAACAGAGTTGCGTAGTTAATTTATCAATAAATCAATTCAACTGCCATGTATACCCTTGTGCCATCCATATAAACAGGCAAACTGACCCTATCTCCATCAATACTGCATTTTGATATAAGGTCCTGTCCGGTCATAACATCTTTAAAGCTTTTCACAACTTTTCCTTCCGGTATTTTCAACACTAGATTTGTTTCATAAGCTAATGCAACATAATTTATAATAAGACAAAAAATTGAGTTTTCAGAAATCATGGGAAACAACTCCATAGTAGGAACATCTCTTATGTCCCATGGGCGAAGAGTCCTATAGGCATTTGGAGGAGGCCATGGTTCCAGACAAGCTGTCGGTACATCTTTCGCAAGCCATTTCAGGAGATTCTTAAATAAGCTTATTCCCCCTGTAAATTGCCGTACTGAGCCGTGAGATCCCGGTTTAACATAATCATACACCGGTACACCGGATATCCATGCCTCCCGTTCAATACCATTATTCTTTACGATAATAACCGGTTTGTTTTCATGTTCAGCTATAACATCCCCGGAAATAGCCGGTTTAAAGGTTGCAAAATCCATAACTATCTTAGGATAATCTGCAATTATTCCCCACTTATTCTCCTTTACTTCGAAAATAATACGGCTGTTTTCATTCCAGTCTTTCCCTTCAACAAATGGACTTTGCCCTACCCACAATATGCCAACGCCTTTCCGTTTAAGCATTTGTATGGCTGAAAGCTGACCCTCGGGTAATATACACGCTTCAGGTACAACCATAACTTTAGTATTCCACCGGCTTGCCCTGTCTTTAATGCAGCTATCGAATACCCATTCCCATGGAAATCCTACCTGATTCATAATGGAAGGCCACCTATTCAAATATTTATCTCCCCAGTTTCCTTCCTGATAAATTTTAATATGTGTATACTGGGGATTTACAACACTTACATAGGTATAAGGTTCACTTTTTTCAAAATATCTTTTCATTTTCATAGATTCTCCAAAAGCTTCGGAAAATCCTGGTATAAGTTTCATCAATTCATATGAATAAGGGGTAACCGCATTTGCTCCCAGGGCAAAAGGAATGGTTCCCGCTAATAATCCATCCTTCTCTGTTAGTTCATAAGAGGTAAGTGGCGGGAAGAATGCCTGAGGGTAAATATTCATTTCACAATCCACAGTTGCCCCCTTTAACATTCTGGTGGATTCAGTCAGGAATCTTTCGCAAGGTTTATATGAATATAAAGCAGTATGTGTTTTATGATATGGATCGGTGCTTATGATATCAAGGTTACGTGCATCCCCAGGTAAATCAATTCCAAGTACAAATGGGTTTACCATATTTGCGACAATACTTGGAGAATATTGAATTCCTACACGGATATCCGGTCTTTTCTGTTTAATAACGGTTTTAAAATATTTATGTACTTCATTCCATGATCTCATACGATATGAATTCCATTTTCCCCATAATTCCTCGTCTTCTTTTGTTGCTGACAACGGCGGATAATGTCCGGTTTCTAAAAAGAATTGGTTTTTGCAGTAATCACAGTAGCATCCTATGGAGTTGCCGGAAAAACCAATAGATGCTTCATCGTTCAGATGAATTTCAGTGACAGCTTTAACTTTTATTATATTCATCAAAAAATCTACATAATCAGCTTTGTTTTCAGGTTGAAACGGACAAAGCCAATTTACAGTTGTAAGCCCATCACTGTCAATACTTCCTCCTGAGCAAACCATCTTTCTATGAGGATACGACTGAAGCAGTTCTTCCTGATATTTCTGATACCCTGTAAACACCTGGATTGGTAAAGCGTATTTGTCACAAATCCTCACCAGTTCATAAAACTCTTCCATGCTGAAACCCTGTCCGGTAAATTCAGGTTTTTTTGCTTGCGATACTACAACTGCTATACCTGTATACCCTTCTTCCTTAATTTTTTTTATAGTTTCATCATTTAATGATTTTCCGGGAAAAATTATAAGCGCATTATAGCGAATTTTTTTCATCTTCAATTTTTCCTCCTTCCCTTAATTTAATGTAAACATTTAATGCCTGGTTAAAAATTAATACAATTGAGTATAAATATAATTGAACGTATTCATGGATGTATCAACTTAATACCTGTGAGCTTTAAAGAAGCAATTTCATAGCCTGATAAGCTGGTACCTGTCTTTATCAAGAGGATAATTATGATATCTGATTGATTTATCTCTTGATTTTACAAAACTGGCACTGTAAGTTAGCCAATCTCCGATATTAAGTCCTTGTATCTGAAGTATCCGCCCCGGCCATCCTTTTTCATAAGAAAAATCTATCATCTCATCCATGGTTTCCATAGCTTTAAAACGCTCCCTGTTGTAATTCACATACATTACCCTGTTCATTGAGTTCAGATGGTAGGAAGAACCCCAGAAATCCGATCTAATATTTAGTGAAGGTTTCACCAGGTCCGGGTGTTGAAAATGATTTACTTCAAGGATAATTCCGTCTTCCGGCTCACGGAAGGCTATATTTTCAGACTCAAACTCAATACCCAGAGCATCTCCCTTTGAATCAGCAACTACAATATTTATTCCTTTTACACCAGAGCACTTGTATCGATTTGCATAATATCTGGCATCTTTGCAGTCGGAGCAATACTGTGCAAAAATTCGCGTCCACCAATATAAATTTATTGTTTCAGGATTGTCTTGGAAATTAAATTTTGGATGACCGGAAGCTCCTCCTACCATCAAACCGGCATCATTTACCGCTGTTGCAGGCGATAAAGTTATACATGACTGTATGGCTGCATATGCGTGTGGTTTCAATCCACGATGAATTACCGCACGGTCGCCCCTTTGATACCAGGACGTTACTTCCTCCAAACTGAACGGATCAATTGTGCGTAACATAATCGGACCATCATTGCGCGTCTGTATTGCAAGTGCTGAACAACCCGTATTTCCGGTAGAGTAAATCTGGGTGAAATAAGCTTCTTCAGGGCTTAATCCTGCAGCAGCACCAAAGGCCTCCACCTCTTCTATCAGCTCTGGAAATTCCCTCTTCATAAATACAAAATTCTTTCTGAAATATGGAGATTCAAAGGAATCATTAGTCTTCCAGTATTTTTTCAATACCTCTCTTACCATTTCAGGTGAATTTTCCCCCAACAGCCTTCCCCTGTTTGAAGAATCTCCTGTAAGTTCAATGACTTCAACCAACGGTACTTCGTTATTCATTATATGCTTTACCCCCTTTGTTTTAATTTAATGTATTCGAAAACTCATAGAGTTTTCAAATGCTAAATTTGAAGCTTGGTAATTTTTGCCTTACCTCCATTATATACCATATAATTCCATATCTTTTTCCAGTAGCACAATAAAATTCTATTAACAGTACTTACGCAAACAAGCTAAAAGCTTCATATATCAGGACTTTGAAAACCTAATATTGTCTAAAAGGTTGTTGCAATAAGGTTTCCAACATTTACAGCTATATTATGTAAACCATTTACTTTTCGAATTTGTACTAATTGCAGTTTCTATTAAATTTCATAAATCAATAGTCAATTTTTGCAAGTCTTATTCTTAATAATCCTCATACTGGTTAACCAATTACATTTTTCCTTATATTTTACCGGATATCTTCCCTGAAGGTACTACTGCTATAACCCGGCACGGCGATGCACAGGATTTTTGAATCTTAAGCGGCATAACTATCATCTTTATCCTTGGTACAGATATTTTTGTTAAATTTACAAGGGGAGCTAAAAGAAGCGTTCCTGACTCAAAAAACATGTGTGCCCAATACTTTTTATCATTAGGATCCTGCCATGAACTCATATCCGAACCAAGAATACTGCACTTGTGTTTTACAGCATATTCTACTGCACTGTAACTAAAGTGGGGAGAGTCGTTCAAATCCTTATGTTCAAGAAAATTAAAGCCTGTAGAAATAATTAATGCTTCACCCGGGCTGACTTTCTCATTAACCCTTGACATTTCATTCTCAATATCTTCTACTGTCACAATTTCATTTTCTCTACGGGGAATTTGAAGGACCACTGCTGAAACAAATAAACGATCCAATCCTACTTCGTTTATCTTTTCCATCTCAGGATGAAGATGTGCTCCTGTTTCAAGGTACGTCGAAACCTGTCCGCACATGGAAATATGCTGGGAGTATGTCATGAAACCACGTTCTTTTGCGCGGGAACTTAAGTCCAGTTCACTAATATGAACTGGTGGAAACAACTCCCTGCATATTGTCATCCCTTCATCAACACCTGCACCCAAATCAACCAGTTCACCCATATCCCATATTTCATTTAATTTTAATATCATTTTAACTCCTTCTTTAAGCATATTTTGTTATAATATTTCATTTATCTAAATTATTTAATATAATAACCTGCCCGCTTTTAGCTGACTCAACCACAGCCCGTGCAACCTCTACTGCAGCCCGGCAATCCTGGGGTCCGGCACCTGATGGCTTTCTTCCCTCCTGGATTGCCGATGCAAAATCTTCAATCTCATCTCTTATAGGAAATATAAGTTTTCCATAAAGATTCTCGGCACTATATGGACTAAAATATGTTGTTTTCCCCGAACCCCAGAAGGAATAATCAGAGCCTGGGTCCGTAAATTGGATAGTGCCATCTGTACCTATTACTTCCAATCTGTGATCCATAACTACAGGAGCACCCTCCGGTATATGAAAAACCTGTTCCATTGTTCCAATAACACCATTTTCCATTTTCAATATAACCATCCATGTATCTGCAAACGGTAGACCTAATAGGTTCCTGGATTCAGCAAATACTCTGGTTACCTTGCTTCCTGTAATCCATAAAAAAAGGTCAGTAGTATGAATTCCCGGTTCTATTATCAGCTCCGGTATATTTCCCTGATAACGGGGTAGTGAAAGGTTGGGTGGTCTACCATTACGTCTTGATGCTATTGATACTATCTTTCCTATTTCACCGCTTTCCACCATGCTTTTAATTTTTACAAAATTTGGAATATAGCGGTTAATGTAACCTACCAGAACAATTAAACCTTTTTCCCCGGCAAGCCTTATTACTTTGTCATGGTCTTCCAGATTTGCACTTAACGGTTTTTCAACAAATACATGTTTGCCATTTTTCAATGCTTCCAAAGTTATATCTGCATGCCTAATTGCCTCTGTAATAATGCATACTGCATCTATATCCGGCAATTGCACTAATTCCCGGTAATCTTGATAAGTATTTTTTACACCATACTTGCCGGCAATTTCCTGAAGTCTAGCTTCATTTCTGGAACAGATTGCCGAAAGCTCCATTCTTGGGCTATAATGTATTATGTTAGCATATTTTTCCCCAAAATTACCCAATCCTATAAGTCCAATTTTAACCTTGTTTTTATGTATATTCATTAAAAAATACCTCCGTTCTTTTCCTTTATCCCTTAATTGAATCTATCATAATACCTTTTAAAAAGTATTTTAAGTATTTTCATTCTTTCATCTATTGCATTTATACAAACAGCTTTTTGAACTGTTAATATTGAATTGCATTTATAATATAATATAAAACTAAAACAGGCTTAAAAACAATGTTCAATATATAATTCTACAATCAGCAATTAACATTTTGTTCAAATAATAACTGTCAATTTATAATTCCATAATCAGAGTTTAACATTTTTTTATATTGTCCGGGAGTCATATTTTCATTCTTCTTAAACTGCCTTCTGAAGGTAAGGTCATTTGAAAATCCTGATTTTTCTGCTGCATCTTTAATACTTTCACCTCTTAATAAAAGCTGCTTGGAATACTCAACTCTGATTTTATTTATATACTCTAGAAATGTATACCCTGAATGATTCTTCATATATCTGCATAAATATTGTGGAGTTACATTTAAGCTCCTGGCAACTTCACTCAGAGTTAGCTGAGTATTTGTAAAATTTTCCTGTATAAAGTTAACAATTCTATTCCATAACTCAAGTCTTTTACTCTCGTGATGCATTCTTATATGTTTACAAACTTCCGAAAAAACATTTTCAATACTTACTAGCATTTTGTTTATACTGTTAATTTCTTTAAAATCTGAAAATTTGTAACCAATATTGTATTCGACATTCATATTTTTTAAAGCTCTATGAGCTAGACATAAAAAACTATACATCATATGCTGAATCACAAAAACATTAATATTATCAGGATTAATACTGTCATTAACTGCCTTCTCACACAATTCATAGGCTTTTCTATCTTCTCCCTGCATTAATAATTCCAAAATTTCCCGTCCTGTGTATTCAGGTATATAATAAAAAATCTTATTTTGTTTATCTTCCTTAGAATAGATAAGTATAGGACACTTTTGGAAATCTATAGTGTTTTCAATAATTTCCTGGCAGTCCTGAAATGACAAATAAATATTCTGTAAATTAGATACTACACGACCTATGGCAATAGCCTGTACATTATTATTCATAAGATTAATATGATTTTCTTCTATACATTGTATTACCTCTTTCTTTATATCATTACCTTTTGTATCCTTTAAATTTACTACCATTACTGTTTTTAATAAGTCAATATCAATAAAAAACACCGCCATATCATTTCCTAAGAATTTACTCTTTAATTGATTTTTAATTATTTCATTCATAGGGAGTTTCTCATATTTCAAAAACATAACACAAATAAAGAAATCATATGGGAAGAAAAGTCCGACAGTATCCATATCATTTTGCAAATTATCAATCGAGAGAATATTTCCGGTGATAATTTTTCTTAAAACATAATTCATCAAAATCGGCCTTACTTTTTGAATTTCTGTTTTTAAATATAAATTATTTGATACTATCATTTTAATATTTTGCTTCAAGAAATGATATTCATCTGAGGATGACATATTCAATGATTCTAAAGTTTTACTATCAAAAAAAATATTCATGATGTCATATACTGGTTCAGAATTCATTTTAGCTAAAATAAACGAAATGATTAAACCAAATAACAGAATTATTGTAAGAATCATTATAGTTTGTATCATAATCGGTTTTGTATTATACATTATAGTAAATCTGGGTATTATGGAAATATATTGTAAATCATAAAACTTAGATTTTTGGGAAAACAAAATATATTTTTCATTATTGATTATGATTTCATTTTCATTTAATATTCTTCCCTCCAAAATTCCATGAATCAATTCTAATTTTTTTTCATCATTTAATCCATTACTACTAGAAAAAATACAATTCCCATGAGAGTCTACCAACATATTTATGCCAAATTCCATAATTGTTCCTTTATGTAATATTGATTCTAAACTATCCCTGTTAATAAGAAAAAGGCACCTGCTGTTACTATTGTTCTGAAAAGTGGGCATTTTTTTGCTGTAAATTACCAAATTTGTGATAATACCCATAAAGTTCACCTTTGAAACCGGTACAAAATAAGACTCTTCCTCTACATTCATAATCATATTTTCTCTGCTTTTATCTAAGAAAAACAAAACATCCTTAAAAAAATCTTCTTGACTGCATCCACCCCAAGTCGAGAAATAAAGATCATCCTCTATAAATTGGATAACAATGTGTTGAACTAAATCATTGTTTGCAGCAGCAACCCCTAATTGATTTTTACAATTATTTATTGTAGTAATATTATTTTTTAACTTTTTAACACCTAGATTTCCAGTTTTAATAATTTTACTTATTTCTCCAACTTGAGAAAACTGAACAACAGTATTTATAATATCCTTCATTTTATTATCAAGTTCTTTTACACTTTCCTTCATGATATTGCTGTATTGTGTCTTGTTTTGTGTGACAATAGAATTTAGCAAATTGTTATAATTTAAAATGCCAATAACAGTTAAAGGTATACTGAACAACAAAGAGTAGGATATTAGAGTTTTCAAAAACAACGGTTTTTTGAATTGAAGAATTAAGCTTTTAACTCTATATATGACTTTATTCATGTATTAATACCCCCTCTTTCTAACGTAGTGTTAAACTATTTACGCTCAAATAAATTTTAAAGTCTTTATTTATCAAAGGGTTAAATGTTTTTTATATAAAAAAGAATAACACCCCCCTGATTTTTTATAGAATTATAATGTAAGGGCAAGAATGACTATTACACCTGCCTAAGGTTGCTGTTGCCTTTTTTAAGCTTATATATATTCAGATTGTCAAGGAGCATTCCGTTGGAGCAGCTTTTTAGGGTGTCATAGTAGTTCTCATTTTCTTTTTTCTTGTTTTTCTTTGCTTCTTTCCAAGTGTATTTTTTATACCCTTATCTCTAATGCCTTTGCTGTTCCTGAAATCGTAGCCATATAAAATTCCCTTGGGCTCATGTAGAATATCGATGAGTGTATCCTGCGTATGTTATATCTGTCTATAAATTCAATCACTTCTCTATATCCCTCTTCGTACTTTTCAAATTTCCACTTTCCAAGACATTCATCCTCAAGTATTCTATGAAAAGCTTCTATATGAGCATTTTTATCCGGTGTTTTACAGGGTATCCTCACATGTTCTATATTCAGTTCCTCACACCTGCTCTCAAAAGCATGGCTTATAAACTGTAGCCCGTTATCTGTCCGTATTACCGGCTTATCCTCCTTTTCATACAAGTTCCTGCGCATTAATGCCCTCTACAACATTATGACAGCATCACTGCCTTCACAGCTTAAGCCTATATGGTAATCAACCACCATCCTGTCATACACATCGATTATTGATAATATGTAGAAAAACCTGTCTTCTCCGGCTATCTAACCGTACTTGATGTCCGCTTCCCATAATTGGTTCACAGCTGTTACTATTCGATTCTTCGCAAGCTTTCCTGGATACTTCGGTTTTATTTCCCTCTGAGGTTTTAGTATTCCAAGTTCTTTACATAACCGGTAACCTTTTTCTTGTTTATTATAAGTTTATATTCCTTTCTTAAAGCTATGGTAAGCTTATAACATCCATAGCTTAAGCCGTCTCCTTCACTTAATTCCATGATCCATTCTTTTATTTGTATGTCGCATACTATTCTTCCATCAATGGTATATGAATAGCCAGGTATAGGCCTCCCTCCATTTTGTTCCTTTTCCTCACCTCTCTTGGTTCTTTTATTAGGCTTGAATCCTTCTTCAATCCCTTTTTTGTCATTTTTTTCATTGGCTCTTGTTTTTTTGTACCCGCACCCATCTTGCTACTATTTACTGGCTAACATTATACTTCCTTCCGACAACACTGCAATCCTCAGTTTCAGTGGCTTCCTTAATGACTTGCTTCTTAAATTCCTCTGAATGTTTCCGTACTCTCATATTTTTTTCCCCTTTGCTTACTTTTTTATTATATAAGCTTTGGGTCTAATTGTCCAAATAGATTAGGGGGCTTATGGGAAACCTTCTTTGCCTTTTGACTCAAGACTATGAGTAACACCTTTATGTGTCAAATAAAAATTATTTTCTTGAGCAACATACTCATTTTCACCTACTGTTATTTTGCCTGTTCCGCTTAGCACGTAAATATAATGGTAGTATTCATGTTTATGAGTCGGTAATTTATCTCCTGATACATAACTTTCTTTTGAAAACCAAATTACATCTATGCCGCAATCAAGCATAAAAACACTCCTATATAGAAAATGTTAACGGTTTTATCCCCCTAATACTTCACTCTCTTTGAACTAACATCATCCTTTTTCTATGACAGTTACATTCTCCTACACCTTCGCACAAAAGAAAAGCTGGGTCTTTTTTTAATATAGGTACCAACAATTCTATTAATTTATTTCCATTTACTAATTTGCATAAGGCATTGCCAATATAACCTTCACGTTGAATTTCTTTTATTCCTTTGATGTTTTCAATCCTTCCAAAAGCTTTTGAACAGCCGGAAAGTTTTTTGCTTAACGGAATTCTTTCAATACTTCCATCATCTCTTTCCACCAGGTAATAGTCTCCATAAGTGTCTTTGTTTTTTATATGAAGAAAAGGTAAATCCGCCAGACATTCGGCAACATGTATAGTTGAATTTGCTTCATGTCCGACTCCTATTAGAAGAACTAAACCCCCATTTTTTGCAAGTTTATGAATAGGTGTATCCTCGCCAAAAGGCGGAGTATACTCATTATGATTTTCTACATACTTTTCAGCTTCTTTTCCTATGGTAGCCACCGAATGGGTAGGGTGGTCACTTCTGTATGCATCACTTCTTCTCCAGAAAACATCACTTACAAGTCCGGTTTGAGACGAGGTCTTCTTTTTGTTGTATGGCAATGTTCCTTTATTACCTTCATAACTGTAAGTAAAAGTTGGCATCATTATAAGTCCTTCTTCTCCAACTACATTCAATAGCGCATTAATCAAGGTATCAGCTCCACCTTCAACATAACCTATAGATTTTAATGAACAATGAAATATTAATTTATCACCTTTTTTAACACCCATTTTTAAAAGGTCAGTTATTATCCGTTTTAATCCGATATTATTAACCGTACTGTCTGACTTATCCAACTTATTATTCCCCCACCAGTAACAATTTGCAGCCCTTTTGTTTTTTAATTCTATTAAAATTATAGCATTTTCATTACTTTATGTAAATACTTCATATTCCTTCACACAAATAGAGTATACCTACAGTAAAATCCTAAAATTCCTGCTTATGCCTTCACCCTCTATCCATTTGTTACCCCATTCCTCAATATAGGATTCTTTTCTCAACTCTTCACAGCCGATTGAAATTGTATTTGCGGATAATATTCCATCATTATAATCAAATACTCTAAGTTCAAAAGGATACTCCCTTAATGAACCAGTCTGGCAATAGGCTATCCCATTCTCAAAATACAAATCATTTATATGCCAATGGCCCGATAGCACAAGTTTAACATTATCGTATTTACTTATAAGCTTCTTTAATTCATTACCATTTGATAGTCCCAAAAGAAAACCGTCGAGTTTTTCGCCTTTCTTTTGTCCAATCTTCCCATCAGGGAATCTGGCAACAGGGTATAATGGTTTCCATGCCAGAGGTACATGCCCCACCATAACTACCTTACAGTCCCTGGCAACTTCAAGTTCAGATTCTATCCATTCCATCTCTTCATCAGAAACACACATTGCCACTATTTTACCAGAGTCGTATGCTTCTTTATCAAGGTACGGACTTATAGATCCATCCAATGATTTCCAATAGCACATATCCATGAAAATGAAATACAAATCTCCAAATCTTTTTGAATAATAGCATTTACCATCAGGAAGTTTATAAATATCACAAAGGGACTGGCGTACTCCCGGATACCATGTATCATGATTCCCCGGTACTGCATACCATGGACACGGGAAACTATTAAATATTTCACAGGCAAACCTGAAATTTTCCATATTACATTTATGTGTTATATCCCCACATATAACAACAAAATCTGGCGATATCTCTGAAATAGTTTTTACAAGGCACCTGGCGATTTCAGCACTTTTGGTTAAAAGCACCCTGTTCCAAAATACACTGTCTTTAGCATTTTCAAGCATAATAAAATGAGTATCACTTAAAACTGCAAATTTCATTTCTTAGCCTCACCTTGCACCATTTTAAGTAAATTACTTAAGTAAATTACCATTTTATTTCTATTTTATTTTATCAATATTTATTTTTGCTTCTTCCTCAAAACATTCTACCTTTTTATACTCTCTTATCACATACTCATCTTCATCTCTGAAAACTGAAATGCTCAAAGGGACATCCGTTTTACCTTTTAGTGTACATTGTACACCGGCTTCATCTATATTTAAACTATTTATCCACACACCATCTTTCCCTTTTAAGTAACGTCCTATATCGTCATGTCCCGCATATATTTTCTCATATTTGCCTGTCAATTGTCCGGCTAATTTTAGAATATTGTCCCATTCGTCCATTGTCATGTTTTCAAACTTTTGTTCATGGGTCACTATTTCGGCATAAAAACCTGCCCTCAAACCATGAAGTATTTGATTAGCAGCACTTCGTCCAGCTTTATCTACATCGGTATTCAAACTTTCCGCAAGGTAAGGAGTACAACCAGTGAGAAAATCCTCCCTGAATCTGCTTAACATGGCTGCAAAAGCAAAAAAGTCATTATCATCGGGAAGATAGTCATAGTAACAGGTTTGCAGGTTGTATGGCCAAAACCCGTCACTATAACACATATCCGCCTTGGGGAGTCCAGTCTGCAGGGCGGGGCAGAAAAACAAGCGACCTCTTTTTTTCAGGTATGGCAGAGAATTAACTCCACAATCTCCAAGGTGGAATCTGATAGTTTTACCTGGAGTTGCTCCAACCCTTCTCCACCAACTATCTTCAAATTCAAAAACCCTTTCCAATTCTTCACTGCTCATTTCACCCTTGCCGTAATGGTAGTAAAGGAGGTTATAATAATCAAGGGCATGAGAATTATAGCTTACTCTTTTATCAAGTAGCCCTTCTTTTATTTTGGGGAACAACCTTTCCGGGACATTCCTCAAGAATAATGAAGGCATGGGGACATATCCGTGTTTTACCGCAATATCAACATAGGCAAAGTCATGTCTTCCGCTGCAGTCGTCAAAAGACATAGTAACAAAAGGTGGAATCATATTAGTTACAAAAGGTTTTTTTACAGCCCATATTATGGAACGCCAGAACAGGTCCCCAAGACCTCCTGTATGGCCGTATATCTCATTCCGCCAGATGCGTGGATTTATTGTAAACTGTACTGCTTTACCTTTGCCTCTGCGTGTTGCAAACACAACAGGATAATTGCCTGGCTCATATGCGCTCCAGGGAGCAACATGACGTATGTATATAAGTTGCTCTTTACCTAATAATCCTTCAGCCAAAGGTTTTACATCCAGACCCCATTTTTCTACGGCAATAGCAGTTACCATTTTATTAAATTTATGATACTCTCCATCTATTTGCATTTCTGTAATATAATGTTTATTGTTCTTTATTCTTACTACGTCTGTAGCATAAGGATGGGGATTTATTTTATCAAATCCAAATATCTTAAGGTATTCACTATTGTAATGGCGGATGTCATTGTCAAAATTTACAAGGCCTGTCCCTTCTTCTACAGTTTCAGCTATCAACTTCATTTCTTCATCTGTAAGAAAATTTCCCAGACGGCTCTGGGCCAGGATTATTCCGGCACAGCTTCTCAAAATTTGGGGCGTCAGCCTTTGTTTTGCAAGGTCCAAAACCGTGTAGGGCATACCAAAATGCTCAAGCGCTGTTAGTACCGTTTCATCAACGATTGAATAGTCCCAATATGAACCTATGCTGTTAACAACAACCAACAGGCACCTGTTTCCTAAAGAATTATGCCTTTGCCTTTCAACTTTTCCAAAATTGTTCTTCAACCTCATCACCCCTATTACTATTAATACTCTATACAATCTATACAATTTGCTTTTTATCAGTTATATTACCGGTAATGAACCATTCTCTAATTAGTTATGATATCAATTTCTCAGCATTCTTATAAAACAACCTTTCTTTTGTTTCATCATCCATAGTAACATAATTGAACATATCCAGCCTGTTTTTCAGCGGATACATGCTTTTACCAAAGCCAAAATCCGATCCGAACATTATTTTGTCATTGCTTACCCGGTCTATTATTTTTTGAAGCTGAAATATCGATGGACCACAAAGCGATAAATATATATTTTTATATTTGTTTGCAGCGTGTATGGCATTATCATAAGTTTCTATCAGGCCTGAATGGCCAAGTATAATAGTTGCTTCAGGGTATCTGAAGGCCAGGTTGGCCACCTGCAGTGTTGATGCGTAAGGGGGACTGCCGTCGTGAAATAGTATAGGTAGGTTATGTTTTATGCATTCTTCAGTAATAAGTGATATCGATGGGTGCGTAATAGGACATCCTTGAAGCCAAGTATGAAGTTTTAAGCCTTTAAAGCCGTAAATTTCCACGCACCTTTTTATTTCGTCCAGGGTTTTGCAACCATAATTAGGGTTTACGGTAAAAAAGCCTATAAACCTTTTTTCATTCCTTTTGCAAAAGTCATGTAAGGCCTGGTTAGCCTCTCTATACTCCCCAATTCCATAAAGGCCACTGGTGGGACTTACCCATATCTTTTCTACTTTACTTTCATCCATTAATTCAAGGGTTTCTTCTACTGTAAGGCCTGGCAGATCTCCATTCCTGAATTTTCCATCTGTCATGTGTACGTGAGTATCTATAATCATATTCCATCACCCGCCTATCAGTTCCTTAATATTTTTATAATATTTTTATAGAAAATCTTCTCCTGTACTTGCTCCGGTAGCTTAAGTTCCAGAATCTTCTTAATTTCATGAGTCTGATGGGATCTGGGCATATTTGAACCGAATATTACCCGGTCTTCGCCGGCAGCTTGAATTAGCCCCAGTATTGCACTGGATAAATTATGTGAGGTATCAAGGTAAATATTTTCCCGGGATTTAGCTGCATAGGCTGTGTCTGTCCAGAAATCGGTGTTCCCTGAATGGCCCATAATAAAATTAACTTTGGGGAAATCATCTGCCAGCTCAGCAAGCTGGAAAGGTTCGGAAGTAACCATGGTGCCTGTATGAAAATATACAGGCACCATATATTCTTCAACTACCTTTATTAAAGGTTTAACAAGGTCACTATTCAGTATGAACCCCTGTAATTTGGGGTTTAGTTTCAACCCGCGCAATCCTTTATCAAGATATTTTTTTAATATTTCAACAGCCTTATCAAGATACCACGGGTTAACTGAAGCAAAACCAATAAATCTGTCCGGATACTTATTAACTAGATCCAGTATATACCTATTTCCTTCTTCATTATATACAGCTATATACTGCTCTATAGGTACAATAACGCACTTTTCGACCTCATTTTGGTCCATCAGCTCAATCAGTTTTTCAGGGTCAAGCGCTTTTTCAAAGCCTTTACCTACATGTACATGGGCATCTATTTTTTTCATATTTTTTATTCCCCGCATATAAATATTTTACTTAAACATATTGCCTTAATCGACATGTTTCGACATATTTCGGGTGGTGCCAGGCACCTTAATTTCCCACAGATATCCACTGCGGTAAGGGTTATCATTCTCACAGGCATAGAGTACTCCATCCTTTGTCATAACAACATGATGGACCTGGTAACATGCCTCTCCATCCTGGTCTATTACATCACCTATAAGCTCATACTTGGTCTTCATGAAATCAAATTTCAGCACTTCACATTTTCCGTCTCTTCCGGTAACTCCATAGGCACAACCATCAGGCCCCACTGCCATTGATGTAAGCCTGCTTCTCCTATCCTTTATTGGTGTAAAAAGGTACATGGATTTCCCTGTCTCAGGGTCTATCCTATGAATAGAACCATTTTTCCCGCTGGCATACATATACCCGTCACCAAGGTTAAAAAGGGCTTCCATTTTTTCGTAACCATATAACCCATCTGCCCTGGTTAAACCGGTATCTAAAAATTCAATTTTTTCCCCCCCTGCCGGAACTCTAAAAAGCCTGTTTGCGTCTTCACCCGCATAAGGCTGCCATGCTCTTGTAAGGCACCAGGTTCCCCAAAGGTTCCCTTTATCGTCAAGTTCAATATTTTCTCCCTGGGCCATGCCTGATATTCCAGTTCCAACCAGCCCGAGATTTTTAACCTCACCTGTTTCCATATTATAAGTTATCAAGTATTCCGGCGGAAAACACTGGCAGTACATGAGATCTCTTTCCTGATCAAGGACCGCAGCTTGTATATATACGTGGGGCATTGGGGTAGCAATTCTTTCAATGTCACCCGTCTTTGGGTTATATTTTATAATAGCACCCCCCGGAGCTTCCCATTGTTTATCAACACAATGAAGAAGTGCAATTGCCCCATAAATGCAGCCATCTTTTTCTCTTTTAAAAAGGGCACGGTGGAACTTGGCATCATATGGTTTTGCTACCCTGCTGTACCCAAGATCCACAAATTTTTCTTCATTACGGTCATACGCCATAAAGATTCCATTTTCATCAAATGTTGTTATCCCTAAATAAACCCGGTTATCATCTTCGTTATAATAGGCACAATCCATGCTTATCCAATCCGATCTCCATTCAGGATTGTTTTTAAAGTCATCATATGTCCATCGGCTTAGTACATTGGAAAACCAGCTTTCCCCAAAATGTCTATCCTTTAGTTTCAAAGATTTTATTTGCATAAATAACCTCTCCTTTAATTTTTATTTTTTTGCCTTATAATGCCAGGCATACTTATCATCCTTATCGGCAAAGAACCTATAAAACTCTTTTTTCACCGGCCAATTTCTGATTTTATCCAAATTATTTATGCACCATTCTATTGATGCTGGTTCACCTTTATCATCAGTGCCTATGAAGCCCTGTTCTAATTCATCAGGATCTGCCAATCTCCATTTTCCATCAACAAACACTTCTGCTACACGATGGCAATTTAATTGTACTAATCTACCCCTCCATCCTGCTGCCTGTGCCAGTTGCACAACAACACAGGCTTGATGGCCACAACGGCCTTCATGAAGCAGTAAAAGTTCGAGGGCATCTGTCACCATTCCTGCCAACCCCCAATCCCCGTCCATAGTAACCTGCAGAGGATTACACCAAACTCCCAGGTACTTGCCAAAGGCAACGGCTTCATTATATGCTTTCACAGCCCAGGGTTTTTCCAAGTCTTCAGGATACGGCTCACTCTGTGTAGCTAAAGAATCCCCTTTAAGTCCTCTGAAGACCAGGTGAGCATCTTTTTCCATAGGTTGCTCGGCTGGAGGATGAATCATCATCCTTTGTACAAAAAAAACAAGGTTCTTAAAACGCTCAATATCATTTGTAGTGTCTTTCCATATATGGTTAATTATATCCTTTAATACCTTATCTCTATCAACACCCTCCAATTGTTTCCTGACGAAATCAAGCTTTTCAGTGCGATACCAAAGTATTGCTTTAAGACTCGTATCATACATGTCTTTTCCTTTACCCATACCTTCGGGCAAAAACCAGGGTTTGATATTACTCCCTGGTGGTGTCCATTCAGGACTATAAACATAATCAAAATCAAAGGTAAACTTTTTTCCCACTAAAGTAACCTCCTTTATTTTATATTGATTTCATTAAAAGCACACACAAGTATGGAAAAACTCAGTACAAGTCATATTGCTGCATTCGACATGCTTCGACATAATTCGGGTGGTGCCAGGTACATTATCCCGTATACATCCAATTCCGGTATTTCAATACGCAAATAGTCTCCATTATCTTCTGCTAGAAGCTTTATATCCTCTTTACCGGGACTCATCCATATAATATCACTCACCTTTTTCTTGGGTTTTATGTTTACTAAAATTCCTCTCCTGGTAACCGGGTGAATAAAAGGAAATACATTAACATACCTGTTCACAATATGCACAGCCTCACCATCTTCTAAAATAGTATGGTTAAGAGAAATCAAAGGCATATTCTTTTCCATATAAACTGAAGGGTTGACAAGAGCTTTCTCCACCGCTAAAGCATACTCACAATCTGGTTTTCTATACCCTGAATGTATACCAATAGGTTTCCTTTTAACAAAATAATCTTTTTCTACATTGTCATTAAAATGTTTCCATCCATTACCTCCCCACTTTTTATTATAGGGTTCAAAATTTTCATCAAATTTACAGCATATACCTGAACTTATAATTTTTCCACCAGAATTTAGATATTCTTGTATGGCATCAAACCAAACTCTAGGCATTATTTCAATGTTTGGTACAATAATTAGCTTATATTTTTCCAACCTTGTGGAATGTTCTTCCTTCTCTACAATTAATATATCATAGGGCAAATTCATATCTTCCAAAAGGGCAGCGCTCATTTTTGAAGGACTTATGGCTTGTGATGACCAGAGATCAGACCTCCAGGAGTAAAGAATGGCAATATCATTGGCGTCCTTCTCTACAGCATAAATATCACGGGCATGTTTAACATAAAAGTTTCTCATAATGGCCTGTGCTTCCTGAAGCTTTTCATCCTCACGTATATGAAAATCCCAGAACTCTGCTTGACCACCCATTGCCCTGCCTTCAGCGCTTAGTACCTGGACCATGCCGGCTACAGGAGCCGATTCAACTGTGCGGGTAACAATATACATGCAGCGCTCACCTTCCCCGATAGCAGTACCGAGACGTAAACTAAAAACATTTGAAACAGGAGGAGCAGTATACCCTTCCTCTGAAAACACCATGTCAAAAACTCCTGACAGGGCTACAGCGCTTTGTTCGGGGATGCCTACATGTCCATTGGATGTAAAAATAATTTTTCTACCTATTTCTTTTTCAAGGCGGCTGCGTATCTCCCTACAAAATTCCACAGCTTTTTCAATACGCCATTCCAAATATCTCATAAACCTTTTGTTATCAACCCGCACCAGATCTTTAGGTACCTGGTTATATCCAATATAATCAAACACTCTCATATCGCCAATTACCGTTTCCTGAATACCCATATCGTCAATAAGTTCACTTCCAAACTTTTCTTTATATGCATCCTGGCAATATTTGCAACGACAATGTATAAATGGAGTATTATTATCAAGAAATACCCCATCGGCACCGGTTTTTCCTACTCGTATTATCAAACGTTCTACAAGAAAATCCCGCCATCCGGGTTTATTTAAACAGGCAAATCTTCGTCCTTCATTATTAAAGGCCCAGGCAAATGGAACCAGTTCAGCAGCCATGGCTTCTATTTCATCCTTTGAAAATGCTCCTTCATCAAAATTGTTTTCATTCTGATAAACAACTACCGGGATACCAACTGCATGTAATGAATCATTATACTCTTTCTCATTACGTACACTTTCCAAAAGCATTTCATTTCTTGCAGGTCCTTTGAAACCCAGGGTACCCTTTCGCCCATAATTATCCATGGCAGTATGATACAGAAGATTACAGGGACGATTTGCAATAGATGGCCCAACAGGCTCTTTTCGTGCTTCATTTATAGTGCTGTTAATATCAAGACTATAGAGCATTGTTCCTCGCCTTAATATTTTCCTGTAATCATCCATAGTTGGGAAATTCCCATCATGCCATAAATCAGGAGATAATCTTAACCCATTATCAAATATTATATCTTTCGTGTCTAAAGGCACGCGTCAACCCTCCATTTCATCAGACTTACTATTTTAGTGAAATTCCATTTACGAAACCCTCATATTAAAAATATAATTTACTGTTTTACACTATTGGAATATCTCTTCACAATTCACCTCTTTAATGGTGTAGTCAGGGTATCCGGAAAAATAGATAAACCTTTTTTCTACAGGCAGAAACATAACACCATAATCAGTATATAATCCATCCTCCCCCTGCTGTCTTATAGCTCCCTTAGAGCTTCTGTCATTGAGAAACATCATCATACCTTCCTCAGTTTTTGGTATAGAGCTAATCAAGGATAGAGCATTCTTATACCTTTTTATTCCATTTGACAATATAGGTTCCTTTTGGGCTGGATTTTTAGCAGCCAGTTCCGAATCCAGTATGTGATTTGTATGAATTAGAAAGCCTCTATCTATCGGCATTATTTCTGCCATACCATTTCCTGTTTTTTCTATTAACGCCATCTCACCCTTTGCATCACCCAAAATAAGGCTGAAACCATAATAGCTCAAATTGATACTCTTTAAGTATGACACTGCTTCTTTAACTGTTTTACATCGTGGAAGTATTGTATGAAGGGCATCAAGAGACATAAACCCATCTTCCCCCGTTTCAACCCCAGGTATACCGGTCATGCCCATCGCCAGGCCGCACTCATTCATTCCCGCAGTAGTCCATATGCTGCCTGCAAAATGGAAATGTATATGTTTATATCCCCTGTCAGGGTGTGTAATCTCTAAAATATTTACTCCTAGCTCTTCTTTGTGGATATCATCGGTCTTGCCTAATACAGGCCTGTTTTCCCGGGTATAAAATCCAATGGAGGTGCAATTTTGAAATTTAGAAAGAAGGCGCCAGGAAAGTATAGCCTTAAAATAGTCATTTTCCGGGATGTTAAGCCCTGAAGCTATTCCACAGCATTCTTCATACCCTTCCGGATAGACTCTTTGGAAAGCATTTTTACAGCTATTTAGTATATCTTCCAGCCTTTTTACTTCATATGCCTCTTCAAGTTCCTGGATTTTTGGGGAAATCCATTTCATAGCAATTGCTTTACAAGATTCTCCTTGCTGTCTTCCACGCTCAAAAGGGGAGCCTTTAGTTTTAATTTGAAGCAATGTCATACACTCCTTTTTGAAATTTTCTTTTTTAATACTCCTTAAAAATTATAACATACATATACCAATTTGTAAACTATGGTTTTGCAAACGGGCGCATTTTCAAATTTTGAAGAAAATGCTGGAAGTAACATTGCGGAAAGTCTTATAGAGCCTGTTAATCCGACGAGGGATAAGCAAATCAACTGTATGAGCAAAATAATTACATTAAAATATTATTAAATTCTATTCAAATTATTTTGCGAGTTTGATTTGCCCCGAAGTGAATTTACAGGCTCTTAAGACTTGGAGCATTTAGTTACTGGAAGCATTTTCTTCATAAAAATAAAATGCACTCTTTGCAAACTTAACAACGCCTGCACTAATCAGCACCTTATTCTAATAAAGTGTGCCCTGGACTTAACAAAGGGATCCATATATTCTCCACATCTCTCTGTAAAAGAACCAAGTATCAGTCCATCTCTTGATACTTCTCTGCAACCTCCTGTAGCATAAATAGAATATGGATCATCAACAAGCTCCTCACTTAACGCATAATCCTCCCAGGTCAATCCGTTATCATAACTGACAATACAGCCAATTCTTTTTCTCTGTTTTGCCACATAGTATAAAGCCTCCTTACCCGGTCGCCTGTCTACGGCAAAAAATCCGTCAAATCCTGCAAGTCTGACTTTATTGCCACCAAGTTCATGTGCCAATATTTCATGGTCTTTCTTCCCTCTTGCAATATCATACCTTATATAATGCTGTTTCCCATTATAAAAATCATCTTTTGGTAGTTTAAAATCCGGATGTGGACTCGCCCTGTACATGAAATGCAACTTGCCATTAACTGCAATAAAGTTGGAAAGCCAGGTATTTAAATCAAATTCTTCATCCAAAGTGATTCTATCACCACCGCCATCTGTATCACTTAAAACCGGAAGCCTTATTTCCGTGCCATCCATGCGCTTCCATGTATAGCCTCCGTCTTCGGATTTCATATAGTATATGCTTAAATAATGGAATGTCTTATGCATATTTGTGGTCCAGGCTACGTGCAATACACCGTTTTCATCCATAACCATATGCGGATACTCAAAGGAAGCTGTTTTACCAATCTCAACTATTTTTGCAGAGTATTTAATATTCCCCTCCACATCGATAGCATGGAAATCGCCGTTGTTAGGTATATAATATAACATCCTTCTTTTTTTATCGTAAGCCATGGCAAATTTCCCACCTGCAGTATTCGGAATGGTTATGCAAAAAGGGTTTTTATACTTTTCTGATGCTTTAAAAATCATAAAACACGAGTTCCATTTCACAAAGTCGGGATATACAAGATACAGGTTATTTTCTTCATCTGTTTCTAATGGAGCAGGGTTTGTGGGATCTATACTATCATAAATAACATGGAAAGTGTCTCCCTGGTCAGTGCTTCTTAGAAGTCTCCAATTCTGTGCTGTATACTTTTCATTTCTTGACCTTATATAAGTAAGAAATATACCGTTTTCATTACTAACAATTTTTTGATTATGGCTCTGAAATGTAGCAAAAGCTGTAGCTTCCTGGTCGAAGCATATTACATCAATTTTTTTCAATTCACATTTAGACATAAATTATATCCCCTTTTTATTTCAACATCTATCTTACGCTTCATATTATATATTTAAACAGTTCATTTATATATAAAATTTCTTAACAGGGTTAACTAATTTCCCTATATCTCTTGACTTTTTATAGCTTTAATAAAATCATCAACATCATAAACAAAGCCAAAACCTACGGCTATTGTCCATAAGGCAAGTTCTTTGCCTAAACCTAACCTTGCAGTTTCCTTATTTTCTACCGCAGTGACCGCCTCACGTATAGTTGAGCACATTATTCCATGTCGATACAGGTGCATAAACCCACCGCTCGAAAACTGGATACACCAGTTTATATTGTAGCCTATATAGATTAGATGATTGATGCCATAATGTTTACACAGCTTAAAAAGCTGTTTTTCATCCAGAACAACTTCTTCATCGCCTTGGGGTTTTTCTTCTTCAGGAAATGCCGATATTTCAGCCATAACCTTATATGATTCAAGGTTGTGTTTACCGGGGAAGCCATAATCCCTTTTAAATTCCCTTAAACGCTGCAATACCGGATCTTGTTCCACCTGCTCAAAACCGGTGCTTTCGCCTACCAAATCTAAAACCTTTTTGTACCCTGCATAATCTTTACAGTACGAACTTCCCGCAGCAACATGGAAGAGTTTCATCCCCGATTCTCTTATTGCTTGTAATAACCCGGGCATTATATTTTTTCCAACATTATACGCCCTCGGTATATATTCGCATGCCCTGAACACTCCTGGAACCTGTTCCATTGTGCCGTAATTTATTGCATGCATAAGCACGACTGCAGTTTTATCCAGGTTTAGCTCCAGGGTCTCTTTTCTCCAGCCGCCATAACCTTCACCAGGTACTTCAAGGGAATAGTCTGCATCAAACTGCTGATAATAATATGTTGGAAGTTTTATAATTTTCATGAGTCAAATTCCTCCTCTTTTCTTAAAGTCCTTTAATCAATATTAAGGCTGCCCTGTAAATTATTTTCTATTTTAGAGCAGCCCTTAAAGCGTTAACCTAAGCGTCAAGAAATATTTCACCTATATAGGCTGGAGCTTAAATTAACGCAAATGATATTGTTGCGTAGCAAATTTGCTTCGCAAATTACTTTTTAGACCTTTCATGTTGTGCTTTTACAATGTCCATAATCTTTTCAATACCCATTTCCCGCAGTTTTTTACCAAATTGTTCATAATTTTCAAGGGGTTCGTCACCAATTATGAATTTAATCTTCATTTCTTGGAGGTAGGTATCAAGGTCTTTACTTACTTGGCTAACTATCCTGTCTTCTTCCTGTGTACGCCTTACATACATCCATGACTGTAATGGTTCTAAATAATTCATTATTTTGTCAATTTCAACCCTGTCATCAGCTAATCGGTACTTATTTGCTACTTTCATACTTTGCCTGTTGGATATATTAAGCCAGCAGCCTATAGACCATAAAGTATCTTGCGGACTCAACCCGTCAGGATTTTTTAGTACAAAATCTGTGTACTTGTATTCATTACCTTCAATTTTATACGATAGGTTTTCAATGCCGTAATTGATTAAGTTGAAGCCTTCTTCACTTGCCCATACAAAATCAAAGAACTTCATGGCCACTTCCGGTTTTTTGCAGAATTTTGTTATTTTAGCTGCTCCGGTCTGGTAATTAAACTGTTTGTAGAATTTTTGCCTTCCATAGGGTCCTTCCAGTATTGCTATTGTATATTCCGCATTTGGATCAGAAGCCTTAACCTGGCTGTACAACCAGCTTTTGCTCCATGGATACCAGGTTATACCTCCTACTTGATTATTGCTTAGACGTGCTACTAAATTATCATAAGACATATTGATAATTTCCCTGTCAAACACATTTTCCTTCCACATCTTATTGGCAAACTGCAGATAAAGCTTCCCTCTTTCCTCTAAATAGTCATACTCTACTTCACCATTATCATTTATACTATAGAAGCCCTGAGACATATGCATATGCCAAATATTTGACAAAAATTCAAAATAATTACTGCTGCAAGCATATACCTCATCTTTCTTGCCATTACCGTTTGCATCCTTTTCCTGGAAAGTCTTTAGAGCTGCCAGGTATTCTTCAGGAGTTTTCGGCACAGGAATATTCAATTTGTTAAGCCAGTCTTTTCTTATCCAGTTTGCCTCAAGAGAAGGAAAATCATCCAAAACATATGGAAACTCATACATCTTGCCGTCCTCAAAGGTCATAAACTTCTTAAGCTCGGGTCTTTCCTTCAGAAGCTTAACAATATTGGGAGTATTATCACCTATAAGGTGGTCAAAGCTTATTACCAGCCCCCTGTCTATAAGGTCAACAAGATTTCCTCCCATGATTATATCCTCGAGTTGTTGCCCTGCCGCATATTTAGTGTTAGCTACAGTATGAAATTCAGACGCTGGGAGGACAACCCATTTAATTTTGATATTAAGCCTTTTTTCGATTTCATCTATTACAGGTAGTTCTCCTGAAGCATAGCTTTTTGGCGTATACCAGTTATCCCATGTAAAAATGCTTAATTCCTCCGGTGGAGTCTTGGTATCTCCTCCTTTATCAACAGCTGTTTTATCCCCAGCTTTTTCCCCATCCTTCTTGGAACATCCTGTAAATGATAGGGAAAGAATCATAACAAGACATAGTAGAATAACTAAAAGTTTTTTCATGATTTTTTCATCCTCCTTAAGATTAATAAATTTTAAATTTACGGTTAAATTATCTTGTTACAATTGCTGTGTTCTTTTCACCCCCTTTCAGTTCATATGTACTATTCCCCCTTTCAGCGATAGCCAAATTATTAATTTTTACCCCTTGATTGAACCTATCATAACCCCTTTTACAAAATATTTCTGAAGAAAAGGGTACACACAAATGATAGGTAATATTGTAATAATTATTGAAGAATACTTGAGTTGTATACCATACGCTGCCCTTTCGTAACTTGAACCGGGTAAATCTCTTTGTACTTCAGCTGAAACCTCAATAAGTATACGTCTTAAGTAAATTTGTAATGGATGCTTACTCGCATCTGAAATAAATATCATAGCAGAGAAAAAGCTATTCCAGTGTCCAACCGCATGAAAAAGTATTAACACAGCCAGTATAGCTTTAGATAGTGGAAGGTATATGCTTGTTAGTATTTTTAAATCACCTGCCCCATCAATTATTGCCGATTCCTCAAGGCTATCTGGTATTGACTGGAAAAATGTCCTAGTAATTATAATATACCATGCGCTTACAGCTCCCGGTATAACTATTGCCCATCTTGTGTTATACATCCCAAGCGTTGAAACTAATATATATAGAGGTATTAAACCTCCTCCAAAAAACATTGTAAAGGATATCATTATCATGAAGAAGTTCCTATGTATGAACCGCTTTTTAGACAAAGGATATGCTGCAATAACAGTCATTATAACATTTATAGTTGTTCCAACAACTGTATACCAAATTGTATTATAATATGACTGCCAAAACATCTTATTTCTAAATACAATTTTAAATGATTCCAACGAAAATCCCTTGGGTAAAAGTAATATATTTTGCTTCATTACTTCTTCTACTGAACTTATCGACATACTAAAAACATATATAAACGGATACAAAGTTATAAAAGCAGCAAAGCTTAGTAAAATATAAATAATTACTTCAATAGCTTTATCAGATAACTTTTTCATTCTCCTCCTCCATTCTTACCATAGAGATATTTCGCTTACCTTTTTACTTATTTTGTTTACTGTTATTAAAAGTATAAAATTCACTACAGAGTTAAATAAGCCTACTGCACTGGCAAAGCTGAACTGTGCATTAATAATACCTGCCCTGTAAACATATGTTTGAATAACGTCTGCAACCTCATAAGTTGAAGGGTTATACATCAATATTATTTTTTCAAAGCCAACATTCATCATTTGTCCCAGAGATAAGATCAACAGTATAACTATTGTGGGTAATATTGAAGGTATAGATATGTTTACAATTTTTCGAAATCTTCCGGCCCCATCTATTTCTGCAGCCTCATATAAATTTGGATCTATTCCGGATAATGCCGCTATATATATTATTGAACTAAAACCAAAACCTTGCCAAATTCCCGATGCCACGTATATTGTACGGAACCACTTCTTATTCATCATGAAATGGATAGGCTCATACCCTAATTTCTCTAATAATATATTAATAATCCCGCCACTTGGAGATAGAAAATTAACTATCATACCAACTACTATAACAGTAGAAATAAAATATGGAAGATAGCTCGCGGTTTGAACAAATCTTTTGAAAAAACCATTTCCGACTTCATTAAGTAATAGTGCAAATATTATGGGTACCGGAAAGCCCCAAATAAGGCTGTAAAAACTAAGCAGAAACGTATTTCTTAATAAACGGAAAAAATACACGGATGAAAAAAATTCCTTAAACCACCTAAACCCTACCCAATTTTGAGTTAAAAAATCGTATAAATTTGAAAAACCTTTAAAGTCTTTAAAAGCAATTAATATTCCTATCATAGGTAAATAATGAAATATCACATAATATATAATAACAGGTAAAAATATTATAAGCAATTGCTTGTTTTTCCCAAGTCTTTTAAAATAAGTATCTTTTTGTGTTGCATTAAATTCTTGTACAGATTTTCTTAATGCTATTCTATTTTGCATAATGATGCATCCTCATCCTTTCCTGTTATCTGGGCAAAAAGAACCCTCCTACGGCTAATGAAAGGCTAATCATACCTATATACCTATTATTAATTCACATCTCAATCATAATCATAATATCTTATGGGAAAAATGTAAACATACTATTAATTTTCGGCATACATTTTTTTACTTCAGGCCTGTAGTCTCGTTTTTAAGCAGTTGTTCTCCCTATATTGAACTGGTGTTTTAAGCTCATACTTTTTAAACACCCTTCTAAATGTAACATCATTTATAAATCCAACTTCTAAAGCTATGTCTTTAATAGTCAGGTTTTCAACGGCTAATAGCTGTTTTGCCTTTTCTATTCTTTTCTTGTTAAGGTATTCTGAAAAATAAAGGCCTGTATTTTCTCTAAAAAATCTACTCAAATAAGAATTTGAAAGGCCAAATTTTGAAGCACAAAGATTTAGGGAAAAATTACTATCAAAACATTTCTTATCTATCTCATCCAGTATGTCTTTAATAAGTGATTGTGCAAAACTCTCATTCTTGCTCTTTATTTCTTCACAAATCCCTCTGTACATTTTTTTAATATAATCCATCATTTCTCCAAACGTATTCAACAGCAAAAGATCCTGCGAAACTATACTGTTGTCCAGGTTAGACAGGTTTAATTCCTGCAAAGCCTTTAAAGCAGTTGCTTGAAGATCATAGAACAAGAATCTCGCAATTGCCAAATCCGGATTTTGTTTTTTAAGGTTCTCTTCTATTATACTGTCAAGAATTTCTTCTATTTTATCAAAAGCAGCAGACTTTAAACCTTCTATCAAAGCAAGCTCCTTATCAAGGGGATAGTAATAATGCAAGTTAGTTTCCCTATTACATATTTCATTATAAGCAATAACACTGCTTTTACCTTTTATAAGTTTGAAGTTCAAAGCTTTTTGGGCTTCTTCGTATGATTGATTTATCCCTTTAAAAATATTATAAGTGTTTCCTATACCTACAGTAATTACAATATCATACTTGTCTTCTATTTCTTCCTTGATTTTTCTCAATATCTGGTTTATATTGGGCTGCTTAACTACAAAATCAGAATCTAGCAAAGCAGACGAGTTGTTAATATTCATAAGTACTGCTATTCTATAACGTTCCATCTCAACAACATAACTTGTGCATTTCAGGGTAATTAAAACACTTTCCAGCATCTCTTTTATAATCAGAATAATTTCAGGCATAACACAGTAGTCCTTTTCATTATTTGCTTTATTATAATTCTCCTTTTTATAATACTCTATTTCAAAAATAGAAACTTTATAATAACTGTACGGTAGAGATATTCCATACTTCAAAAAAATATCTTTCTGGTCTGTGTTGTATTCTACATTTCCCTTCAGTAAATTTATAATAAGATTATTTTTTTGAATATAGTTATACTTTTGCATTTCAAGCTGCATCAAATTTTTCTCATTTCTCAACTTTTTAATACAATTCTCAATAACTTCAAACTCCGATCTACATTCGTGTTTCGAATAACTATAATCGTCGTCTTTTAATATTGTAAATATAATTTTTCTTAGTGGGTCAAGAGATTTTCTTGTAACAAGTAGTACCATAATTAATGCAAACACTATAGCTGAAATAAATACAGCAGTAAATATTTCCTTGAAGTACCCTGCTTTTTGCGTTATTAAGCTCAATGGTACTACAGCAACATATTCCAACTCATTTATATCCGATGGTATATGATATATTATATAATCCAGCCCTTCTATTTTATCCCTGAAAACATTAGTACTTCCCGTATATAAGTAACAATTGCTATTACCCTTAAAGTAAGGCAAATTCCCATGAGATACAACAATTTCATTCTTTTTGTTTAAAATATATATATTAAAATCACCTTTTGAATTAAAACTATTTAATAACTCAATTATACTGTTTGTTTTGGTAAGAATAATTAATGATGCAGCATAACACTTATTATACTTATACGAAGATGCAATACCCTGGATATATGCCATAGAATCGTACCTGCGTCCAAGATACGTAACTTTAAGATTCGAAATTATTTGAGAATCTTTATCGTTTTTTTGTAAAACATCTAAATTAAGCATATCCTTGTTTTCAATTTCAAATATATTATTAAAAAAGTATTCTGCTTCTTCTTTTCCGGTAGGAGTAAGAATTAAACTCTCATTGTCCAAATACACAAATATTTCATCTATAAAACTGTTCACACTTTTAAAGGAAGCCAGTTCTTCAAACATAGTCAGAAAGTCTATCATACTAATTCTGCTGTAATCTATGCCTTCTCTCATATGTATTACTTTATTAAAAAGCCTGTTTCCGCTCAATTGCATATTTAGCTTGTTAAACTCTTCAAATCTATTATCGATACTATTCTTAATACTGTTGATCAAGGTTAAATGAAACTTTTCAGCTTCTTCTTCAATAATTCGGACTGCTGTATAATATATCATTAAACCTATTATGGAGATTGTTATTATGGACAAAGTAAAGTACGCGGTAAACTGTTTTATGAATGTTTTTTGTCCATACAGCTTTTTATAAAGCATCATAAATACCCCCTGAACACCCCTCTGGTCCCCACTTCCAAAAACAAATAAAACACATTAGTACGTTATTAACATATCTAATATCAAATTTTTTAAAAACTATTAGCTATACTACTTTTTATCACCTTACTTTTATAATAATATGTTAGTTTCTATCTGTAAACATATAAAAATTTCCAACATACAATATTTTTATTAAGGCCTATTTAACTGTTCCTTTCTTAAATAATATTTACTAATTTAAGAAAATTAATGCTTAATATTTTTACCTTATCCTCCTCACTTATATTCGAAAGTACAACATTTCCAAGCTGGTGGCAAGGGTCAAAAAATGGAAAGTCGCTACCAAATACTATTTTATCAGCACCAAGAAAATCAACTGTTTTTTCAAAAGCTCCCAAATAGCATCCCGATCCGGCTGTATCCAACCATACATTATCTAAATCCCGTATTGCTTTTAAGATTTCGAGTTCCTGATTTCCATCCCATGCAGACCCATAATGGGCTTGTATAAATTTTATATTATAGTATTTGTCTGCAATAGAACGTAAGTTTTGTGCAGAACCCCATGAGTGGTTCATTATCACCAGTTTTCTTTGGTGTGCAAATTCATATACAGGTATATACTTCTTGCTGTCTGCCGGACAGTCACTTAAGTCAGGATGTAGTTTGATTGCAGTCATATTGAGTTTATCAAAACACCTTTCAAGTTCAGGTATTACATCATTTTGTTCAAAAGGATTGACGCACGCATAGCCTAAAATTCTTCCTTTTGATGATTTTATTGCATCAGCTACCATATCATTTCCATACTTATAATCCACTTCCAGCCCTGCGAGAGAGGAAACACAAATTTTTTCAATTCCTACCCTGTCCATGGTTTTTAATATACCTTCAGCACTACTGTCAGGAATGTTAAACAACTTATAATACCCCAGGTGTCCATGAGCATCTATTATCCTATACTTTCCTATAATTTCCCGTATTTTATTTGGCATCAAAATTAACCCCCTCCAGTAAATTCATGAGGTTTTTCCCAGCTATCATGTCTCTTTCATCTTCTTTAATATTTGCCAGACATACCATTGCAATGGGAGGGTTTGGACTGTAAACAGGCATCCCTGTGCCGAAAATCAATCTACCGGCGCCAAAGTTCCGCACCATCTTCTCTATCCCGTTATTAACAATGTAATATGATGTTTCTAGATACAGGCTATCAAATTTTTTAAACAGAGGATATATATATCTGTCAGCCTTAACACCCATCCTTACTAATACGAAAGGTAATGCCGGGAAGGTTTCACAAAAGTTTTTGATTTGTTCCCAGTTTATTTCTTCAGACCAATGTCTTATTGAAAAATCTATAAACACTGGAATTTTCCTTAATTCAAGTTCAGAAAACAGGTCTTCCCACACCCAGGTATAAAGGGATATTCCATGAAAAGCAGGGAATATCCTTACTGCCCTTATATTATTATCAGCGAGGTACTTTACGAATTCTTCCGGAGAAAGAAATTCTCCCGTATGATGGGGCATTGCTACAGCACATGGGATCAACCTGTCATAGTTTTTAATTTCTTTAAGAAGCATGTCGTTTCCTGTTTGTATATGGCTGTATTTAGCTAATGAGCCAAAAACAACGCATCGTGATATTCCACTTTTATCCATAAAACTAATAAGATCATTTGCTGTGTAAAAACATATACCAGTATTTTTTTTCCATTGTCCCAACATACAATTACTATCAATAAACTCCATTGGCATAGTGCTTATTCATCTCCATTTTTTTCGTATTCATCGAATTCATTGTGAACATGATCTATTCCTTTCTTTAACTTCCTTTCTTTAACCCACCTGTCTATATCGGGTAAATCAAAGTATTTAAGCATACCGGGGAGTATAATGCTCATGATATCGTACCTATCATAATAACGTGATTTTACCAAACTTGTAAAACTTCCTATACCTTCAACTACTTCAAGATCTTTAATGCTTTCATTAAGTGCTGCTGCAAGCTGAGCATATAAACCCTGACGTCCATAAGCATATAAATGTACATCCCCTTTTTTTATCCCCGGGAACTGCTGTACTACTTCAATAGCTCTCAATACATCGTATGTCCTTAAGGTTGCCATGCTATCACCCAACCACATGAGATCATTAACCAATTTGAATATAACCCCGTAAAAATCAAGGGGCGGCATAGAACGGAAGGAATTAGGTAAAATGTTTCCTACTCCTGATGTATCAAGAACCATTACAGCTCTTCTTAAGTTACAAGTGTCTCTTATCCATTTTATATGAGGTTGTATTTGGGTAGTACCTCCATCCCATACAGCAATAGTTGCAGGAAGATCCTCTCCAATAAATTGATAATCTCTAAACAAAACTCCATAGTTAAATATACCCTCTTGTGTCCACCACATGCTTGCCTGCACAACCAATTCATCAACTTGGGTAACCATTAAATGACGACAATTATATTCACATGGTTTCCTGTTATAATAGACTTTTTCCTTTAGCCATTTTATGGCCATTTTTCTGCGTTGATCTTCAGGTATAGTTTCCCGCTGCTTCTCTATTTCATCAAGGCGGTTACAGTTCCCATGGTATATAAACCTTGCACCCTGCATTTCACCGCGGACCTGACCTGAGTTTGTACACCATAAACGGGAAGACTCTATTGGTCTTATTTCTTCATCTTCCTGTAATATAGGTAAAGTTTTTCTGCTTAGAAGATGCTTTGAAAAAAATTCTGCCGCTTTTTTGGCCATGGATTGAGTATACTTATGCGGTGAATTATCTTCAAACAATTCTATATTATCAATTTTCCCGTACATCTCCCAGAACCGTTTAGCTCTTTCAACTGTCCACCTGGTCCCTTCAATAGGAAAATAGTCGGATGTTGCCGCTAACACAAGAACAGGTTTTGGTGCCATGGAAATAATCATGTCTTCGTGATCAAAACCGTATACAGACATTCCAGGCCATATGTGTTCCGCGTCAGCAGGCCCCCCTGTATATAAATGAGCTATTCTGCTAGTTATAAACGTTGCAGGAGCTGCTGCAGCAATTCTTGGATCACATATCATCATGAGAGCAGTTTGTGTCCCTCCTCCTGAATTACCAGTAACTCCTATCTTGTCGGGATCAACTTCAGAGCGTGTACAAAGGTAGTCTATCCCCCTCATGGCATCGTGCAAAAAATAACGGGCACTGGCATCTCCTACAGGCCAACATTGTATCCCCGCATAATCATGCTCATAAATTCCCCATCTTACTGTTGTGCTATTAATAGATTTTTCGTAGTAGCTGAACCGTTCACCCTGACCTATTGGATCTTGTGCCAACACCACTAATCCTGCACGTACTAAGTATTGGCATACAATCTGATATTCATCTTCGTGTTTTGCCCGTTCATGATGCCCGCAAAGAAAAAGCACTGCACCTACTGGATATTCAACTCCATCCGGTACATAAAGATTTGCTGTTACAAATACCTTCGGCCGAGACTCAAATATCACTTTTTCTATTCTGAAACCATTACAATGTATGACGCCTGTTATTTGCGGGTTAAGAGGTGTGTCACTAGGAGGAAGGCCTCCCAGTGACTCTATAAGCTTTTCTCGTATAAAAGCTTTTCGTTTCTCAAGCTCATCTATGTTATTGATTGCATCCCGGATGGCATTACCTGTACTGGCTGCTTCTTCAGTCAGTTTATATATAACAGACCGTAACTGGTCTTTTACATCATAAAACCCGATACTAGGTGAATACTGTTCCAGCTCCTGTACTGTCATTTTTCTTTCTCTCCTCTTTTAAGCAAATTCGCTTCGATCCCGGAACTATATCAGGTTTATACTCCTTCCGCTTCTAGCTACATCTTGGGTTTCAACACCATACTTCTTCTCATATTCCTTTAATTCATCTACATTCCTTACAACCTTGTGGTAGGCTTCAATATACTGGTTTAAAAGCTCCCTGCATGGCTTTTCAAATCTTGGAGCCATCATAAATGCATGCTCTCTAAGATATTCTGTATTGGGAAGGCTTACCTTCTCAGTAGGATATTCCACTTTTACATGAGGACATCTCCCGGGGCAACCCTTTCCATAAGGTGTCTTTTCAAGAAAGAGAGGCGCTTCATGCAGGCGTCCGTATCCTATTGCTCCCACTACCACGCCTTCGGCTTTTAATGCTTTTAGGAAAGTCATTAATGACACTCCTTCAAGTTTAGTCTCATCATACCTGGCATAGTGATAACTATGCTGTCTTACGCCTCCCGGATATGTTCTCTGAGGGATAATACATTCTATATCCTTTATACCTTCCTCCAGATACCTTGCATTTTCTGACCTTATTGCATTTTTCTCATCAAGATATTTTAATTCGGTATTGACTATTGCTATACCTAAAGGATGTACCCTGTGCTTAAATCCTAATGACGTAGTATACTTCCTGTATTCCGAGTCTTCCGGAAGTCCGCTTACCCGTTCATAATGTCCTAACGCTACTGCCCTTTCGTAATATTCATGGTTATTGGTTACCAGCACGCCTCCTTCACCGGCTGCCAGGGTCTTGCTCCCCTGCAAGCTGTAACATCCTACATCTCCAATTATGCCTACTTTCTTACCCTTCCACATTGTACCATGAGCATGGGCACAATCTTCAATTACACGCAAGTTGTTTTCCTTTGCTATTTTCATTATCTCATCCATGTTTGCCGGATTACCCCATACATGGACTACCATTATCGCCTTTGTCCTGGGAGTTATTTTCCTCTTTATATCTTCAGGGTCAATACAATGAGTGTCAATGTCTACATCACAAAACACAGGTATCCCATGGGATGCAACAATAGGAGCTACAGTAAATATCCAGGTAAAGGAAGGTACTATTACTTCATCTCCAGGTCCAACCCCTACCGCAAACAGCGCTTCGTGGAGAGATGATGTCCCGCTGTTTACAGCTAATGAATATTTTGCCCCGATGTAGTCTCCAAAGTTTTTCTCAAATTCCCTTACAACCGGGGATGTGGAAATTTCACCTTTTCTTAATAGTTCTACTACTGCATTTATTGCCTCTTCAGATACCAGCGGCAGGCTTGCTGTTGATGAATCAATTTTCACTGCCTTTTCTCCGTTTAAAATTGCTAACTTAGCCATTTTCAACACTCCTCGTTAGTAGAATAACTTTTTATCGTATGACTTTTTAATACCTACTCAATAAACTTAATAATTTAATGCTAATCTCATAATACTACATCCAGCAATGTACTGTAAACAAACATTAATTTTATACATACATTATTTTCATTCATAATTTTCATTCATACTTTTATTTGTTTTAAATCAAATACAAGCTTAATTAAGCAAGTTTAGGACAATGTGCATTTTATTTTTATGAAAAAAATGCTTCCGGTAACTAAATGCTCCAAGTCTTAAGAGCCTGTAAATTCACTTCGGGGCAAATCAAACTCGCAAAATAATTTGAATAGAATTTAATAATATTTCAATGTAATTATTTTGCTCATACAGTTGATTTGCTTACCCCTCGTCGGATTAACAGGCTCTATAAGACTTTCCGCAATGTTACTTCCGGCATTTTCTTCAAAATTTAAAAATGCGCCCACGACAATTGTGATTATTGCAAAAATTAATATTATATATTATACTTGTCTTAAATTAATGTTTTTGGTTTAACATTTTTAGTTGTATTAAATAAGAGGTGCAAATATGAAAGATAAGGGTAGTTTAAACTTAATAAGGGAAATTAATACCTCAATTATATTAGACATTCTAAAAGAAAAGGCGCCCCTTTCTAAATACGATATTTCTAAGCTTACCGGCTTAAGTGCTCCAACTGTCTCAAATATTGTAAATGATTTAGTTAAAGTTGGTTTTGTTAAAGAGACCGGTGTGGGAGAATCAATAGGAGGAAGGCCACCTTTGCTTCTTGATTTAAATTTGGAAGGCGGTTTTATTATAGGAGTTGATATAGGGTCTGATAACATAAAGGCAATTGTTGTAGACTTTTTAGGGAATATAATAGCCAAATCGGAAATACAAGTAAATCCTGATGACAGTGAATTTATTGTTTTGGATAAAATAACGCTGGCCATTTCAACTATAATTGAAAAGTCAAAAAAAGATAGGTCGCTTTTTCTTGGAATGGGAATGGGAGTAGCTGGAGAAGTAGATTCTCTTAATGGTATAATTAAGCATGCCAGCAGACTTAAATGGCATAATGTTCCATTAAAATCAATTATAGAGAACTCTTTTCGTATACCGGCTTATATAGATGAAAATGTTAAACTTCTGACCTTTGCAGAGCAGTGGTATGGTGCAGGGAAAGGCTATAATAATATTGTTTGTATAAGGGTCGGAGATGATATTGGTGCAGGTATTATAATTGACGGCAAACTTTTTAATGGAAGCAGCGGCAAGGCAGGTGTCAATATTGGCCACTTGATTGTAAAAGCCGATGGCCCCAAATGTGAATGTGGAAATTCAGGGTGTTTGCAATCATTAGTTTCGAGTAATGCAATTATATTACATGCAAGAAATTTGATAAAAACATATAAAAACAGTTCACGGGAAAGAATTAATAGTACAATGAGTAACAAAACTGCTAATATATCATTATTGGAAAACTATATGAATAACCAAGATAAGTTATCTGTAGAAATTATAGCTAAATTAGCTAGAGAAGGAGATAAAATTAGTATTCAAATAATGAATGAAACCAGCAAATATCTGGCAATTGCCATATCAAACATTGTCAATTGTCTGGACCCGGAAATTGTTATAATAGGAGGAGGTATAGCTGAAGCTGGGGACGTTTTGTTTAATCCCCTTCAGGAATACCTTAAAAGCATAATTAAGTTTGCAACTCCATCCTTTAAGGTAGTGAAATCAAAACTTGGAGTGGATGCCTTTGCAATGGGTGCAGCTACAGCAGTACTTCACCAGATTTTCCAGTCACCCGGTAAGTTTATAGAAGTAAAGAATTATTAATTTTCCTAATTAATTTCCCTATAAGCCTCAGCTGCTTCACTTAAAGTAGACCCGATAAGTTTTACGCCGATTTCATTGCCAAATCTTCTAATTTCTTCTATCATTCTCTCCATTGTCTCCCTGCGGAAATTCCTGGGATCCGAATAATCAAAAATATTGTGTGTAAGTGGAACAAGGACTTTTAAGGAAAGTTTTTCATCTACTTGCCTTTTCATAACTTTCCTTATAATAAACCCATGATTTTTTGCGTCAGTAAACTCAACACGCAGATCCTGAGGGTGTAAACCGCCCCAAACCATAGTTTCCCAATCTACTGAAATAGGTATCTCTACAATATCAAGTCCACCTTCCAGCATCCTATTGTAAGGGTTTGCATAATGGACAAACAAAGGCGCCCCAGCCCAATTTGAAGCTGCTGATGTCAGCTTTCTGCCAGGAAAAGACGAACTTGAATGCCTTAAACCAGCTTTATACATTGCCTGAAAAGTATAGTCGTTTGCACTTCCAAAACCTGTCCGAACTGATACAGGACGTATACCTAGTATTTTTTCAAAGGATTCAATTGCCCTTTCCATTATCTCCAGTTGGACCTCCATTGAGTATGTTCCCATATATCCACTGGGATAACCCGACTCATCAGGGTGTAAATGTAGTGCAAGTTCATGGCCAGCTTCATGTTTTTTGATAAGAAGGTCCGGCATATACTTTATCTCCTCAGGCATTAAGAAAAGAGTTCCCTTCCAACCAACATCTTCAAGTATATTGCAAAACCCTTCTATTGCACGTTTTCCCAAATCAATATTGTTAACTTCTTTTCTGCAACTTTCACAATCTATAGTCCAGCATATGTAGAAACTCACCAAACATACCTCCTTAAACTTCTTTTTGATACATTAGTTAAGTCTCACATCTTTATAAATAGAGTCTTTACAGATAGAGACTTAACTAATGCAATCTATTATTCTACTTTCTCAATTCAGCTATAGTTTCTTTTATAGCCCAGGCAATATAGTCAAAATCTTCATACTGCATTCTGGCAAAAACAGGCACATTAAATAACTGTCTCATAATTTTAGCTGTTATGGGAGTATCATCTCCATTATATCCTCTCTCCTTGAATACTGTCCACTTATATACAGGTCTGTAGTGAATTGTAACTCCAATTTTGTATTTTTCTTTCAATATTTTTATAAACTCCTCTTTAGGTTTGCCTACCTTTTCGTCGTTAAAAAGAAGAGTATATAAATGATATACATGTTCATAACCTTCAGGCACATAAGGTGTGGTTATTTCTTCTACATCCTTTAACTTTTCACTTAAATATTCTGCAAACTTTTTCCTTATGCATGCGTTTTTATCTACTTTCTTTAACTGGGTAAGCCCAACAGCGGATTGCAGTTTTGTCATTCTATAATTGCTCCCCAATTCTACCACATCATCAACAGGACCGTATTTAAACCCAAAAGACTTTATTCTTTCCAACCTGGTAAAATACTCTTCGTTATTCGTTGTTATAGCTCCACCTTCTCCTAATGTAGACATATTTTTATTGGACTGGAAACTAAACACTGACATATCGCCAAAACCGCCAATTTTTTTGCCCTTATATTTTGAACCTACTGCATGTGCCGAATCATATATTACTTTTATTCCATATTTTTTTGCCAATCTTTCAAATCCTTCTATATCAGCTGATAGTCCTGCAAAGTGTACAGGTATTACAGCTTTAGTCCTTTCAGTTATTTTTTCTTCTACCTTTGCCGGATCCAGGTTATATGTTCTTGGATCAATGTCGGCAAATACTGGCTTTGCTCCTTTAAGTAAAATGCATGTAGCAGTACAAATAAACGTAAGCGGTGTTGTTATTACTTCATCTCCTGGTCCTATATCCAATATTTGTAATGCCAGGTCAAGTCCTGTTCCACAGGAATTTACTGCACTTGCATATTTACACTCTTCATATTCAGCAAAAGCCTTTTGAAATTCAGTTTCCTCCGGAAGACGGAAAAATCCCTTTGCTTCTGTAACACAAGGATTAAGTATCTTCAAGACAGCATCAATATCATCCTGCTCGTATATAGCACCAAGACCATACCATGGTAAATTTCTGATTTTCATAACATATGACCTCCTGTTTAAATTTTAAATTTCTGTTTAATTTTTTTTATTTATTTATTTAACTTTTTAACTTTCTCTTTATTTAATTTAAGGTAATTTATCTAAATACAGCTATACAGCTAATTTATCTAAATTCTATATCTCAACCTTTCTCCCTGTAATTGCAGATTCTTCAACAGCCGCCAAAATCCTGTTGGTTTTATATCCTTCTTTTCCGGATACAATGGGTTCTCTGCCCTCAACTATTGCGTTTACAAAATCGTTTATAAGAGGATAGTGTACATTTTGATGGTTTTGTATCATAGTATTTGTAATTTCTTTCCCAAGCCCTTTTATTATCCGTGGATTCAATTGGACTTCAATATTTTCACTATCGCATGGTGCCAGTTTTACTCTTCCTAACGTACCCAGTATTTCAAATTCATCAGACCATAACTTGCTGTTCCAATTAAAACTTGCTAAACAGTGGGCGCGGTTTTCCATTTCCATAATAACACTGCATGAGTCTTCTACTTCATAACTATGAGTTTGAGTGGTCATAATACTGCAAACAAATTTAGGCATACCAACAAGATCAATCATCATATCAAACTTATGGCTGCCCATATCCCATAAAGGCCCGCCTCCTGCTTTAGCTTTTTCAACCCTCCATGCCTTAGGGTCATTCTTATCAGGATTATACCAGGTATGGTATAAAATCCTTATCTGTATGATGTCTCCTATAATGCCTTCATTAATTATCCGTTTTACTTCTTCAAGTTTTGGGAAAAACCTTCTAAAATATGCTACCCCAAGCTTTACATTTTGCTTTTCAGCTTCTTTAATTAGTTCTTCACATTCACTATTTTTCAAAGCCATAGGCTTTTCAACAAGGACATGTTTCCCCCTTTTTAGTGCTTTAAGAGCGGGTCCATAATGCAGAAAAATAGGTGTAGCAACATACACTGCATCTATTTCCTTATCTTCCAACATTTCATCAAGATCCAGGTACCTTTTTTGCACATTATGTTTTTCTCCAAAACTGTCCAATTCATTTTTGTACGGACTCATAACAGCCAATAGCCTGCTTTGAGGCTGGCTTTTAATTGCCGGCGCAACTCTTTTATTGGAAATGTCTCCACATCCTATCAATCCCCAATTTACCATAAACTAAACCTCCTATAACAATAATTTGACTTTATAATTAATCATTAAAAAGTTAGTATCAATAGCTACCTGTTCAATGTAACGCTTTATCATGTGCTTTGTTGCAATACCTTGCCTTATTATTGCCTTATTATCATATTTCTCTAACTCTTGTAATTATTTTGTTTAACCCCCGGAAAAACTCATCGAATACACCTGCAATAGCAAGAGCAATTTCTACTTCCTTCCCTTCTTCCCATGTACCCGGCGTAAGTCTTGAAAACTCAAGAGTTGCCTCTGCTTCCGGAGGAGTAAGAATATCGGGCACAAGTTTTGGTATAATAGCATCTATATTTTCAACTTCTTCCCCACTATACAGTTTCCAGAAAACCTTGTACGGTGTCCTGTAAAACATGTTTCCAATACGTTTTAATTCGTTTTGAATTAACCATATACTATCAAAATATTCCGGAGCGTTAGCATAAAACCTTAAACGCCCCTTCATTAGCCTGCAAAACCTGCTGCTATCGAATATTAAAAGTTGTGGCTGAATTGGGACACTGGCTAATTCTTTTTTCCAATCTTCTATATTATCTTTGCTCTCCTTAGGTACTAATGTAATATAATCACGTAATATCCCTTTTACTATTTGAAGTGCTTTAAATAACCTACCCTCCAATGCGGATAATTCAGGTTCTTCATATAATTCAGGCACTTCATAATGTTTTCCCAGAGCATAAAATATCTCATCGATGACGGTTGTAACCTCAGGCTCTAAAAATACTTCTTTTGCCATTCTCAAAGATTCCAGTTTACCTCGTATTGTCCTTTTTAATACTATTGACACTGCAGATTGTACAGGTGGCGTAAAATAATGCATCATCCTGCTATGAAGCGGGTACTTGCTCTCAAAAGCACCCAGGTTTATTGCCGGGTCTATTCCACGTATATAAGGGCCATAATATGAAATAAACTTTTTTAAATGGAAGTATTCGTCTTTTTCACACCAAGGCTTTCTGGAAAATTCCATATTTGAACGTTCAAGCTCTTTTTCATTACTACACCTATATATACTCCATTGTCTGTATTCAGGGTAATATGTAAAATCGTCCGTATATTCATCCCAGGTAAGATTTATGCCAGGTAAATGTTCCAGTATACGGATCCATTTAGGAAACCTTTTGCACAGGTCTAAATGGATTTCCCCAACTGCAGTTGACATAGCACACCAGTCATCTACAGTCATACTATTAGAACAAATAAATCTTGTATCAAAATCGCTCATGCCTGGAATCAAATCCTCAAAAGTCCATTTACCGGCTATAGCTTCTATTTTGGGAATATCCCTTTTACACTCAGTATAATAAGTTTCTATAAAGTCTTTAAAATCATTTTCCGGGCATGGTTCAAAAATTATTGACAATATAGCCAAACCCCTTTATAAAATTCTGGTTACAAGATATATTACTAGTTATAAACCATATTATATTTTATATTAATAGTGTTAACTTTATTATAGTGTTAACTTTATTATATCTATTAAAAAAGTATGTGTCAATATATATAATTATTTTTTGTACATAATTTATACATAATTTTTATACATAACCTACATATCACCTTGTCATATTAGTTTACTACATCATTTTATCTGCCAGCTTCTGAGCTTCAAGAGCTGCTTTGGTGGATTTTAATGCATCTATGGTATCCACTACAGGCTTATGACTACTGTCCTTTATGCCCTTAAAGAAGTCTTCTGACATTGTAAAATTCCTGCTTTCTACCGGCACTTCCATAGGGGCTTTAGTATCGGTGCATAGAATTACTTTCGGGTCTAAAGTAAATACTTCAATCTGTCCTTTGGTGCCCACTATGAAAAATCTGCAATCACCATGCAGCGGGAAAGCATCGGGAGTAAGCCAGTCTACTCTAATAAAACCTGTGCTTCCATCGGTCATTTTGAGTAATACCTCACCATTATCCTCAAAGTCCTTAAATTGCATAAATCTTCTATTTGAATGTGCTGCTCCAATTATTGATTCAACCTCTGCACCTGTAAACCACCTGAATACGTCAATATCATGCACTGACAGGTCATTGATTATCCCGCCGTATTGCTCTCTATTAAATACCCAGTCAGGTCTTGAGGCCGGATTTAACCTGTGTGGTCTGAATGAAACACAATTAACTATTTCCCCTATTTCACCGGCTTCAATAAGCTTCTTTGCAGTATAAAGGGGAGGATTGTACCTTTCAGTAAGCATAAAATACAGCTTGGTTTCTGCCTTGTTTTTTATAAACTCCTCTATTCTCTCCAAATCCTCAATTGTGGTAACCAATGGTTTATCAGCAATAACATGTTTTTTTGCTTCCATTGCTTTTAATATAATATCCGCCTTTGTATTGTTTACAGCAGCTGTAACAATAACATCAGCATCAGTCTTTTCAAGAAGCTCATCAATATTAGAATACGCGGCGGCATTAAACCTTTCCTTTCCCATTTCTCTAAATTTGCTGTTTTCATCGGCTACGCCAACAACTTTAATGCCTTCAATTTTTAATGCTTCCTCCATAAATCCATATACATGGAAATGTGCAAGACCGGCAATTCCTATCTTAAAATTCATTTTCATCTTCTCCTTTCATTTTTCATTTATTAGCAAATTCGTTTCATGCTTATATAGGCGAGAAACTTCTTAATGCCCGGGTTAATTTAAGTTTCCAGTATTTGCTTTATTTGCTCCCTTTGTGATTCACTTAAAACAATTTTCCCAGCTTGGGCATTACTTTCCAACTGCTCCGGTGTTGACGAAGAAGGTATGACAGGACCCATGCTAGGTAAAGTGAGCATATAAGAAATTGCAAGCTGATTTAGCTTTATTCCCCACTCTTTTGCTAATTCTGCCAGCTTCCTAACTTTTTCATGGGTTATCTTGTCCTGATAAACCGATTTGTCACCCTCATCATATAGCCTGTCGCCAGGACCCACTTTTTCAATATCCAAATATCTTTCTGTCAAAAGTCCTCTAGCCAGGGGGCTCCATGCAATGTAAGATATACCTGACTCTGCCGCATAAGCTAATGTCCCTTTTTGTTTTTCATTTTCACCGTTTAAAATGTCAAACTGATTTTGTACAGCAATAATTCTGCATCTTATAGACATTTTTTCTTCTACCATCTTATACATTGATAACTGCACTGGTGTAAAATTTGATACCGCAAAATAACGTATCAGGTCCCGCTTTACTAAATCCTCTATTGCAGCAAGGCTTTCTTCTATTGGAGTAATTGGGTCGAAAGCGTGAAAATAAAGTATGTCTATGTATTCCAACTGAAGCCGCTTAAGACAAGCATAAACCGAATCAAGAATGTTTACTCTGGAGAGACGGCTATGGTTCGGTGTTATTCCATCCATTCCACCAAATATTTTTGTTGCTAAAACAATATTTCTTCTCTGGTCGGGGTTTGATTTAAACCATTTTCCTATAATCCTTTCAGAATTTCCCGTACCATTATTATAACGGTTAGCTGTATCCCAAAAAGTAACTCCTAACTCCAAGGCCCGGTCAAAGATTTTAAATGCAGTCTTTTCATCCACCCTGGATCCGTCCCCTGTTTCGGGATAACCGAATTTCCACGTGCCTAATCCAATGTTAGAAGCTCTCAAACCTGATTTGCCTATTAGACGGTAAGGCATTCCGTTAAACTCTTCGGTTGACCATGGTATACCCTGTGCCATGTTACCCCTCCTTGTATAATAGTTCTTGTACACTATAGCACTTATATAACTATTCAGTTACAAATTACCACATGAAGATAGCTTTGTCAAATAAAATTTTACTCAATAACTTAATATTTACTTTTCAATAGATTATGATATCATTTAATATAATTAAAGAGAGTTTGAGAAAAAATCAATGGAGGCAACAATGATATACTTTACATTCTTTGCATTTTCGATATTGAGGGGTCTTAATGCAATAGCTGTTAAAATGGCCCAGAAAGGGCATATAAAAAATTTGCATGATTCCATTTATTTTACTATACTTTTTTCATTTTTCCAGCTTGTTTTTATTTTCCTGATTCCTCCATGGTATAAGTATACATTCAGGCCGGATATGTTTCTATACCCGGCCTGCTTTGCCATATTTTATTTAATTTCCTACATACTGCTTATTAGTTCCCTGAAGGAAGGCCCAACATCCCTGACTAATGTAGTATACAGTTTCCAGTCAATTGTGCCTATAATAGTAAGCCTCATCCTGTGGAAAGAAAGCATGGGTGTATTTCAAGTTATAGGCCTGGTTTTATTTACTATAGTTTTGATATTATTCAACAAGGGTTCTTATAATGAAGGAGCCGAGTCCCGGAAAATAAGCCTTAAATGGGTTTTATTAGCCGGTTCCAGTACCCTTGCAGTAGGTATAGCTGTAATATTTACAAAGCAGTATATGTTGACATATGATGGTTTTATTAAAGAATATTTAATCATATATAACCTTATTGTAGCAATACTAGGTTTACCATACTTAACTGCCTTGGTCCTTATGAAAAAGCAAAACTTCCCTTTTAATAGTAAGTTTTTACTTTATACTGCTTCACCTGCCCTTATAACTGATATAACCAATATGATTTATATGTTTTACATAACAAAGTTCAAGTCTGCCTTATTTTTCCCTCTAATGAGTATACTTAATATAATTTCCGTAGTAATATTCAGCCGGATTATTCTAAAAGAAAGCGTTTCAAGGACTGCTTATGCAGGAATAATACTAAGTTTTGCAGCAATTTATCTATTAGGAACTAAATAAATTCACAATCAGTAGATTTTCTATTATAATATAAATAGAAAAATTATAGTATAATCAAGCAAAGAAAAATGGGAAAGGTGAATGCTTTTTTATGATGGCCAAGGTTAAACAAAACGACAAATATCAAGTTTTCATGAATAAAGCCAGCGAAGTATTTAAAAAGTCAATCCCTTTTAAAATTTATAATTTATCTAATAAAGAAATATCCGGAACTAATATACACACCCATGATTACATGCAAGTATGGTATGTTAAAAAGGGATGTTTAGAGCATTTAGTAAATGATAAAAGCCATCTTCTTGTAAAAGGTACTATTTTTGTACTCCCCCCTTTTGTACCTCATCAGGTCAACCTTGCTTCGGAAGAGGAGGTAAATATAATTGGCTGTGAATTTGTAACAGATTTTATTAATCAAAATATAACATATGACACAAATAACCCGTATATAAATTCCTCTCTTTTCGATTTTGCCTACCTACAGCCTTTTCTTGTATCTACTGAAGATATCAAGCCAGGACTCCTATTAAGTGGCAGCATTCAAAATAAGGTGGAATCTCTATTCGATGAAATGTTGTATGAATTTAACCATGAGCAGAAATATTTTGAAATTAACATAAAAGCAGACCTCCTAAAGCTTCTTGCCATTATATCCAGAGAATATGAAAGGGAATATATAAAACAGGGTAGTGAAAAAACCTTTGAATTGTTTGAAAAATATAGAGATGCAATAAATAAAACCATAATTTATATAAATGAAAATTACAATGAAGACTTAAGCCTGGAAGATGCCAGTAAAATGTCCATGATGTCCCAGGCATACTTCAGTTTTATTTTCAAACAAATAACAGGTAAAACTTTCGTAGAGTATAAAAATGCTCTCCGCATTGCTAAGGCAATAGACCTCATGAATGACAAAAATATGTCCATTACCGATATCTGTTATGCCATAGGATTTAACGATACCGCCTATTTCAGCAAAATATTCAAAAAAGATACCGGCATGTCTCCCAGGCAATACAGGAAGGCATTTCTCCCAAAGTAACTTGCCACAGATGCAAAGTATCTTATCGCAAGTTAACAGGGGTATATTCCGGTAATTTCTTTTCTATAAATTTTATGTTAAACTTTGCAAACCTTTGAAGGCCTTTTTCAATTTTTATTTCAGGCCAGCCGTCACCAATTAAAGGCATTGCATAACGTATAAAATCATCGGTAACATCCACGCCGTCTTTGGTAATCCAATGGGAAGGCATATATCTTACTGAGTTTGCAACTTTCTCTAAAGGCACCTTGTCAAAAACAGCTTTATAAGTAGTTCCTGGAGCTCTCAAAATCGTAGCCATCCATCCTGTCCCTTCATTTATACCTATTTCTACAGCTTTTTTCCCAACCTCATATGCTTCTTCAATATCTACTTTAGATGCATGAATAGAAACAGATCTCTGGAGAACACCCGGCACCTGTCCCGTTACATTTCCTCTGGCATTAAGTCCTACGCTATTTAGATAGTTTACTACTTTTTGGGCTACGGTTGTTTTACTGGCACCATATTCAATGTGTCCAAAGCCGTCATAAGATTCTCCCAAATCACCCGCATCGAATCCTTCGTTAACTACTACAATACAGCGTCCGGTTTTTTTAAGCTGCCTGTTTACATTCTCAGCAAGTGACTCAAGTGTATGATGGGATTCTGCCATGTATAGTTGGAGAGGTATTTCCCTATCAGGGTCGCCAAGCCTTGCAGCTGCAGTAATAAAGCCGGATTTTCTTCCCATAGCTTGTAACACTGAAACACACTCGGAAACACTTATCCCCTTATTTTCCTCATTAACATTTTGTATAAGATATGCCCAATATCTTGCAGCGCTTCCATAACCGGGCGTATGGTCAATAATAGTAAATTCTTCGTCACCTATATCATTGTCAATAGTTTTCGGTACTCCAGTTACAACAAGCTCAACACCCTTTTCTTGTGCAAGCTTTGAAACTTTACTAGCAGTATCCATTGAATCATTGCCGCCAATGTAAAAGAAATAACCGATATTATGAGCCTTTATAACCTCGATAATACGTTCAAAATCCTCCCTTTGGTTTTCTTTTAGCTTATATCTGCAGGTTCCGATTACACCGGCAGCAGGAGTATAGCGTAAAAGTTCAATCTCTTCCCGGGGCTGGGATGAAATATCAATAAGTTCCTCAAACAAGACACCCTCAATACCATGCCAGCCGGCATATACTTTACCGATATGGTCAGAGTAAGAAAAACACCCATCAATTACTCCCTGGAGGGATGCATTTATTACTGGAGACGGTCCTCCGGATTGTGCAACAAGGGCGTTCTTTTTCATTCTTCACTCCTCCTTCATATACTTACAAATAATTTTACTGAGTATGTTCTACTTTAAAGTTAACGCCTCTATTTCTTTCTACATTATAGCATAAATTTTTATCTTTTTGCTTTATCCCAAAAAACACAAACACTATGATTAAATCAAATATAAAAGTTATTAAATACAGCAATTGGAAATTGCCATACTGGGAAACCGCATTACTTATCAAAGGCAGATGTCCCAGTAAATATCCTCCCAAGACAGGAGCCAGAATTGTTCCAAGCCCATAAACTGCGCCAAACCATGATTCATAAATAGTTCTATTATCTTCCGGCATAAGGTCGTACCTATAATTTAATAAGGCAACGTTAAAACCTCCATTTCCAATTCCTGACATTATAGAGGCTATAAAAAGCAGGAAGTATGTTTGTTTAGTTAAAAAAGCATATACAAGGACCTCTGCGATTATAAAGAATGCGCCTACTCTCAATACAAATTTTATGCCCTTTTTCCACTCAATTTTACTCCAAAAGTTTGTGCTTACAATCATAAAAATATAAGACAAAACTGTTATGGAAGATATAAATTTATAATCAAATTCCATATACCTTATAAGGTATAACGGCGTATATGAAACAGAGGTAAACAATCCCAGGTAGAATAAAAGCACGAATATAAGATATTGCCTGTATTCCTTATTTTCCCACGGCTCAAAAATCTGTTTGGAGTTTACCCTTTTGTTACCATTTACCGAGTTCTCCGGTTCTTCAATGTTAATCAATATCACAGCATCAATTATAGATAAAACAAGGCTTGTCACAAATACTATAAAAAATCCGACGTAGCTTTTATTTAAAGCATCCAGAATGAACCCCATAACTATGGTAAACAATGTAAATGATATCCTTAGCCAAAACATCCTGGCATATATGAATTCCTTCCGGGTATCTTTAGGTACTGTATTCATCATCCAGACAACATTGCCGGTACTAAAAAAGCTCCATAAGATATTTCCCGTGATAACCATAATTGTCAACACAAATAATGTTATTTTATTGTTGTAAATAATAAGAGGCAAAAATATAGTTGAACAAACCAATAGGCGTGAAAGAATGTTGAAGGTTATTATTATCTTTTTTCTTCTTTTCATTCTTTCAAAAAGCAATGAAGAGGCAAGGGCTACTACTGAAGCCCAGCCTAATGAATTATTCAGAAGTCCCGTTAAAAAGTCCGAACCTCCGAGTAATACTATATATCCCGAGAGGAATATTCCTGACGTAAGGACTATTGCAGCATTTATTACAACTCCGTCAAGTATAAATAGTTTCTGGACGCGACTACGTTTCTTATATCTATTTAAATAAAAACTTCTAAATATTGTACTTACCTTGATTCGTTCTAAGTATTGGAGCTTCTCCATCTTAAAAAGCTAGTTTTCCCCCCTGCATAACTTCTCAATTGCTGACTTTCATCTCTAACCTCTTACCTCTAACTTCCAACTTCTCACCTTCCACCATTAAATTGGTACCAATTTAAGAGCATTTCCTGAGTAAATTTTGTCTAATACTTCTCGAGGAAGCCCCAGGCTGTTAAGAAACTCCTGGTGTCTATTATCAAAATAGTCTCTTGCATAAAGCACTCTATCTTGAAATTCAATTAAAAATTCTTTTGCAAATTCAGGGTCTCTGGACAAGGCATTACAGCCCGAACCTGCCGAAAGGTCACAATAAAGATTGGGGTATTTTCTTAACATATCAATAAGCTTTCCTCCAGGCAGTACTTTTCCTTTTGGATAAGGTTCCTTATCATATTTATCATCCCCGGATATATGTGCCCAAAATCCAGGGGCATGACCAAGAAATATGGTTTCAGGACAAGCCTTTATTGCCCTTTCAAAGGCATCAATTCCCCCGCCGTACCACCAATTGGGCCTGGGATATTTTCTTCCTGTATCAAATTCATAGTCTATATGTACTATAACAGGAAGTCCTTTTTCACCGCAAAACTTATATATTCTTATTGCATCAGGATTATCATACATCATACGAAGTTTCAACTCACCGTAAACACGAACTCCATAAATCTCGATTGCAGCTCTTAATCTATCTATTGCGTCAGGTTTTCTCGGATCGGGAGCAAATCCAAGGACAAACTTATCAGGTGCTCTTTCAACATAAGACAGACACCTTGCAAAGGATATGGGTCCACCAGCATTAGCTGCATCTACATTAATACAATAATTGTATGAAGGGTCATACTCATCCGGAGGGCACTCCCAGGTTAACAGCCATGTTTTATCAATATTATATTGTTTCATGTTCTCAAGAAATCTTTCAAGATTGTGTCCATGCCAATCAGCATGATTATGGGCATCAATTATCATAAATCTATACACCTCCTGATTTTATTTTTCATTTGACCAATTTTATTTCACTTGAATTCATCATTTTAATAAAATTACTTTCATGTTCTGCATAGGCTTTATATGATGAAGTACTTCCATTTGGCCTATATTCAATTTCACGCCTGAAAGGCGGTTTCAATTCTAGTAATTGGAAAGATTCTTTGTTTTCAATAAACCTTCTTAATGCCCTTTCTGCCCCTTCTTTTATTAATTCACGGGCTTTCTCAGGATGAAAATGTACTGCAGCCAGATTCCTGTTCCTGTACCCTTCAGTATCATAATTATCGCCTGTCCCAGGCGTTAATCCCCTCTTAACAGCTACTGTCTCTATACCTTTAATAAGTGCAGCAGCCTCTTTTGTAAATGCCTCATCTCCCGCAGCAAATATTGACCTTACTCCCAGGTAAGCAGCACACATGGCAAGTTGGCCAAATTCACCAACAGATATACCGTTTATCTTGTAGTCCAGTACATTAAACCACCCAGTATGGGCCATGTGAGCATATTCAGTACCTGCCTTTGCATGCTGTCCTACCCATGCTACAGCGTCAAAATCTTTAGTTAAGGTAAACGGCCAGGGGCCAGGAAAACCTCTTACATACATCGTCCTATTATCCAGCAAAGATTGTGTGATCCCCCCATATCCATGACCATCTGCCACATATATTTCTGTAGCTCCTGCTGCATAAAAGCCTTCAACAGCAGCATTTACTTCCAAAGTAAGGAGCTTCTTCCCCTCTTCATAGTACCTTCCAGCCGGAGTTACCCAATCGTCATGGTTTAAAACGCCACAAACTCCTTCCATATCAGTCATTATGAAAATTTTCATATAATATTGCCCCCTCATATTATTTGTTTTTTCGATAAAAACTTAAATTTCGGTAATTGCTTATATTCATGTCTCAATGCTTATATTAACACTGGTATCGCAATAAAGCAATATAAAAAAATTAAAAAACTGCAGGATACGTAATCGTTCCTGCAGTCCGGCTTGATATTTTGGTCATTAATGCTTTCAAATGTATTATTTGTTCAGAATTTCCATGGCCTCTGCACGGTAGGAATCCATGACATAAGGTATCTTTGTGACCTTGGCGCATTCTTCGGTCAAGGACATCAAGTCATCTCTCGACATGGAGGCTATGTTAAAGCATCTGGCGCCAGCCATCAACTGTTGTAATCCAACCTTGAGCTTATCGACATAACTGTATACTCCGATAGCACCAAGAGGAATATTCTTTATTTCAGACCCACCGACAATATCTTTGACCTTTTCATAGCAGACAAATATTTCTTCAGGCGTTGTACCGAACTCACTTACTGTCTTTGGAAGATCATTTTCCTTAATCCATTTCTCTATATTCTTTCCGACCATACCAGGGATCATAAGGGCACGTCCCATACATACAGCCTTGACAAACGGTGCACCGAGAGCCAATGCCTTGAATATTCCGTCTTCAGAGCTGAAACCACCTGCAAATGCAAGGTTTGGCACTCTTTCTCCCTTATCGTCAAGTATCTTGGCAAATTCATACGAGGCTGAATGCAGGTAAATGGATGGTACACCCCACTCTTCCATCATTCTCCACGGGCTCATTCCGGTTCCACCGGGAGCGCCGTCGATTGTCAGAAGATCGATTTTTGCCTTGGATGACCATTTAATGGCCATAGCCAGTTCACGCAGGCTATATGCGCCCGTTTTTAACGTTATTCTCTTAAAGCCCAGCTTGCGGAGCCTTTCCACCTCAGCATAGAAACCTTCCTCGTCGATAAATCCGAGACGGCTGTGGCGCTCAAATTCCTTGATGGCGCCATCTTTAAATGCGAGCTGGTTAATCGGATCGGAAGGGTCGGGAGTTACAATATACCCTCTCCTTTGAAGCTCCAACGCTCTTTCAAGAGAGTTGACCTTTATTTCTCCGCCTATACACTTGGCACCCTGTCCCCATTTCAATTCAATGGTTTCAATTCCATGTTTCTCAATAATATATTCAGCGACACCGAAACGCGTATCTTCAACATTCATCTGAATGAGAATTTCGCCATAGCCATTATGGTAACGCTTATATACTTCAATTCGCCTGTCTATATCAGGGGCTTTCCTGATTTTCATATTGTTGTCCAGTTCAAGCTCTGGATCGATTCCACAAACATTCTCACCACAAACTATTGTAATGCCTGATATGGCTGCGCCGACGGCAAAATGTTCCCAGTTCTTTCTTGCAATTTCAGTTGAACCCAGTGCGCCAGTGAATACAGGGACACTCATTTTTACCTTCGTGTCCCATCCGTATTCGGTTTCGGTGTTTACATCCGGGAATAGAGCAGTATCCGGATTTGCCTCCACTCCTTCAGGCAGTCCCCTACCTCCGAGTGCATATCCATGAATGTTCAAGTGAGAATAATCGACAGGATAGTTCTTGTCCCCACCCGCCGTTATTTCACCGTAAGGTCCCGGATAAATCAATTCTCTGCCGCGGAAAGTTGCCTTGAATACCTCACAGCCTCCCCTGCAACCGTCAACACATCTTGAGCACAGGCCGCTCATGGGAACCACACTCTTAGAACGATTGAAAGTCCTTGTAGAGTCATTTGCATTAGGTGTTTGAAGATTCATATTTATACCCCCTTGTAATTATTATGCACTTCATTATGCATTTACCTTTAATGAATCCAAACTAATAAGAAAGAAATATTTATCCTGAATTATAACATGAAAAAGTGGAATATGCAAGATTAATTTGTTGAAATTGCATTTTATATCATTCAAGATGTATCTTATATATCTTTAAAGCAGGATATATTGCAGTTGACAAAATTGTTGCAGATTTTGCAACTTATCTCCAATTTGCAAGATTTTATGCATTATGCATCATTTTCATGCAAGTAAATTATTTAACCTGGGTATCCACCTTATAAGATATATACAAGATGTAGTATTAAAAAAATTTTTATATAGAAATACCTTGTTTCGAAATTGTTATATTATATCTTATAAAACGCACGGATAAATCGTTAAAACCGTAATATTCATCTGCAAAAAACATGTGCCCAGACATTTCACCGGTAAAAACAGCATTAAGCTCTTTCATCTTTGCTTTAATTAGCGAATGGCCTGTTTTATAAAATACAGGTTTCCCGCCCAATCTCCCAATTTCTTTTACTAGTAAATCTGAATGGGCGCATTTTATTTTTATGAAGAAAATGCGCCCATTATTCGTCCAGTTAGGATTGAACCTGAACAGCTTTAAAGGCCTTTGCTCGCCATGTTCGGCATACTCATTATTTACACGAAACCTTCATCCACTTGGCATCATTGGCCTCATCGCTAGTCTTCACGTTAAGTGTTGAGCTGTCTACTAAGAATATATATGAAGTGGTTATAATTCTTGTGTGCGGATCTCTGTCCATATCTCTCCAGGTATAGTTACTGTCAAGTTTAAGTTGGCAATTTTCTTTTTCATTTTTCATCCACGTATTATGGAAAAACACCTCTCATTTTCTTTGCCTTCACAAGCCTTTCAAGAGCTACCATATATGCACCCATTCTTAATGTTGTATTTTTTTCTTTTGCCTTTTCCCAAACTTCATTAAAAGCTTGAATCATTATTTCTTCAAGTCTGGAATTAATTGTTTCTTCATTCCACAAAACAGCCTGATTGTTCTGCACCCATTCAAAATATGATACTGTAACACCACCTGCATTGGCTAGAATATCAGGAACAACAACTATTCCTCTTTCTTCAAGTATCTTATCTGCTTCAACAGTTGTAGGACCATTAGCCGCTTCTACAATAATTTTTGCTTTAAGCTGTTTTGCAATTTTCTCAGTTATCTGGTTCTCCAAAGCTGCAGGTATAAGTACATCAACGTCACATGTTAATAATTCCTCATTTGAAATACGCTTTATATTACCACCGGCAGGGTAACCTTCCAAAAGGTTTCTTCCACCATTGCTATCTATATATTTCTTTATATCAATTATATCCAGCCCGGATTCACAATACAGTCCGCCTGAAACATCACTTACTGCAATAACTTTACTCCCTAGGTTATAAAGAAGCTTTGCTACCGTCCCTCCTACGTTTCCCATACCCTGTATGGCAATTCTCGCTCCTTCTATTTGTATACCTATATGTTTAAGAATTTCTCTGGTTATATACATTACACCTCTTCCTGTAGCCTCTTTTCTCCCTAATGAACCACCAATCTCGACAGGTTTACCTGTAACCACACCATGTACGGTATATCCTTTAAACATACTGTAGGTATCCATAATCCATCCCATTATTTCCTCATTGGTGTTTACATCAGGAGCAGGTATATCCTTTTCCGGACCAATTAAAGGAAGAATCATTGCAGTGTATCTTCTCGTAAGTCTTTTGAGCTCATTCTTCGAAATTTCCCTAGGATCAACTTTTACAGCACCTTTAGCTCCTCCGTAAGGTAGATTTACAACGGCACATTTAAAGGTCATCCATGCAGCAAGCGCCTTTACTTCGTCCAGGTTAACATCCGGGTGATACCTTATCCCTCCCTTGCAAGGTCCTCTTGAACTTGAATGCTGTATCCGGTACCCTTCAAAAACCCGTATCGACCCATCATCCATTTCTACAGGTATGGAAACTTTCAACTCTCTTTCCGGGTTTTTAAGCGCCTCATAATCTCTCGGTTGAAGATTTAACATTTTCGCTGATTTTTCCAATACTTCAAGCATCTGTTCATATGCATTGTACTTTCGGTCATTCATGTGAATATCTTACCCCCTTAGAATTCTAAATTGTCTGCTAAAAAAATTTTTCTAAAAAATTTTCTAATCGAGATAATTATATTACTTTAAACGGTAATAATCAATCTTTTTTGAAAAAATTTATTCATTAAAAAAATAAGCGCCCCTTAAAATGAAAGTCAAATTGCATTTTTGCACTTATCACTTAAGGGGCTTTCTCTTATTCTTTTTACAAATGTTATAACTAAGAGATTTCCTAACTAATAGATTTCCATATACATTTCTGAGCTAACGTATACTTGCTACCGACTTTCTTATTATAAGTGAAGGTTCAAGTATTATTGAAACATCCTCATATTCATTAGATTCAAAACTTTCTAAAAGCATCTGGCAAGCCAGTTTCCCTGTCTCGAAGGCAGGCTGGTTTACTGTAGTTAGTGGTGGATTTACCATACAAGAAACTTCAATATTGTCGAAACCTACAATCGAAACATCCTCAGGTACACTGAGTCCATTATTGATAAGCTCCTGGATTGCTCCAAATGCAGTCATATCATTTACGGCAAAAATAGCGCTGGGCCTTTTTTCAAGCTGTAAAAACCTTTTTACCATTCTTTTCCCATTTTCAAATTCATACGTGGCATTTTCGTATTCCTCTTCCCTTTCACCAACTATAATATTTTCTTCCCTTATTTGTATATTATTTTTTAATAATGCCAGTTTATAACCCTCCAACGTATCTCTCCTGCTTACCTTCGTAAGGGGTGAAGTTATAAATGCAATATTCCTGTGTCCTTCATTAATAAGGTATTCTGTAGCTATTAGACCTCCTTTCACATAATTAAAACCTACCTTGCTGCACTTTAGTCCTTCAATATCCTGGTCTATGGTTACAATTTTTAATCCTTTCTTCTGCATTTCCCATAGAAATTTGCCGTTATCCCCTATAGAAGATATTATTATTCCCTTTACCTGCTTCTGATACAGTGTTTCTATGTACTTCTTTTCAGTAACAGGATCCCTAAAGGAATTGCATAGTAATATATTATAGCCCTTTTGCCTGGCTTCCAGCTCTATTCCAAGGATAATTTGAGGATAAAAAGGATTGGATATGGTAGGTATTATCACTCCAATATCCCTGCTATCGTTTTTCTTGAGCATTCTCCCCACCATATTCGGTGCATAATTAAGCTTTCGCGCTGCATCAAGTATTTTATAGCGCGTCTCTTCTTTAACAGGATACCCGCTGCCGCTAAGCACTCTGGAAACGGTAGCTGTAGAAGTACCTACTTCCTTTGCAATATCATATATTGTAGTCTTTTTATTTTCCGTTATATTTCTTCTGCCCATTGTCACTGCTCCAAATCATATACGAATCAGCATTTAGTAGTAATCGTTTACTATATTAAGTTTACATCAGAATTACTAAAATGGCAAGTAATATAACAAGCAATATAACAAGCAATATAAAATAATAAATCCATTTGAACCGGAAGACTAATTACCTCCCATACATTCAAACGGATTTTGTATTTGTGATTCTGCAACGAACTGATTCTACAACTCACAACCAGCCGGTAAGTTCCGCAAGAAGCCGTGTATATTCAACAAAATTGGGCCATGATATATCAGGAGGGACGCCATGGTCACAACCGGGTATAAATCCTCCATCTTTTAATAGTGGAGGAACCACTCTCATAACTTCATTTACCATATCCTTTCCACCCTTTGCGATAGCTCTTTTATCAATTCCTCCTGTATAAGCCATATTCTTGCCGTAAAGCCGCCTGTATTCTACTATATCATTATAAGCTGCAACTTCTATAGGATCACACACATTTATTCCGGACTCAATCCAGATAGGTATTAATTCTCCAACATATCCGTCAGAGTCCATGTCAACTATAGGACATCCACTTGCTTTTATTTCTTTAACCCAGCGTTTATACGTCGGCATAAGGAATTCACGGGTCATGGCCGGTGAAATCATACTCTTTGCCTTATATGCCATATCTTCCGATATATGAACTTTGTCCAGTTTTACCTTATTAATAAAACGGGCCATTACCTTTGAAACAAATTCAGTCCAAAATTCAATCATTTCATGGACAAAATCAGGCTCCTCAATAAATTTGATACACAAGTTTTCAAATCCAAGCCATTCCCTCAACTGCCAGAAAGGCCCATTTACATTTATTCCTACAACGTAATCCCTGTCTTTAAGCTTTTCACAGATTTCATCAAGATTTTCAGGTAAACGTCCGGTGGTATCGGGATTATAACGTTTTTTCATTTCCTCCCAGTCTTCCCTGGTTTCTACCGGAAACTTGTGCCATTTCCTTGTGACAAAATCTTTGGCTGACCTTATATATGTATAGTCATATTTGTCGGATATTTCAGTTATCGCGCCCATCCAGTCCTGTACAATATAGTGCCCGTCTTTATGTTCTAATACCTTTTCTTCGAATTGAGGAATCATCTTAAAGTCTACATTCAAATATACCCTATCAGCTTTAGCCGGTTCAGGCAAGCCCAACATATCCATCAAAGCATCGTAGTAATTTACCCCTTCAGGCAAACCCTGATTGTGCCATGCAGCTAACGTAGATTCTCTCGGTCCCCCAGGCTGTAACGGAATTTTGTCAGGGTTGCCGAAAAGCAGTGTTTCAAGGTATCTCTCCCTCTCCGTCATTTTCTTATTAGACCACTCTCTCATCTTATTCAAACCTCCTATTAGCAAATTATTAAAAAACCTTAGATAACAGGTTATTTATGTTTCCTCTTCTCTGCTAATTAGGTTATAATATCTTAAATATAAATGTCTTAACTTATATTGTCATATTTAAAAATATTAACATTTCTTGCTGTAAGAATTTTATATAATTCAGGTAATTCTACAGGTTATTCTACATGTAGTTAAAATAGAGTTAAAAATAAAAATAAGGCAGGCATTTTTAAATGACTGCCTTAGTAAACTTGAAACTTTAAAATCACGCGTGGGCAACGTTATCCATTAACTTTCTATTTAATTACACTCCGGCTCCAATGGACCTGCCAATTCTTTCAGGAAGAACAGCTTACCGGGCAACGTAGGCATAAAGCTTGATGGAACCCAAATATCCGGGCCGTATCTTAGAGTTACCCAAAGAGAAACTCCCTGCCACATCATGCCTCTTCCCAATGTACCGTCGCAACCGCCGATAATCTTATCCGATTGCAGGAATAAGCCTGGTCCGATAGTATTTGCACGACACGGTACCAATGTTGTCCTGCTCTTGAAACTGGTTATAGCATTTTGCTCTATTGTAAGCGGATGAAGTTTTGCGGCAATCCTGTAGGTTTGTTTTTTCCATTCATCTTCACAACAAAACTCTGCTGCAAAATGAGGTTCCCAAAATGCTATATGGAATACACGACCTATTCCAAATACAGTTACAAGTTTTGCACCTTCTGCTCTTAATTTTGCAATTTTTTCGGGGTATGTAGGTAAATTGTCCTTAGTAGCAAAATTCCTTTGAGATATAGGTACAGTTAAATCCCCCAAAGGACCATACAATGCCCCTTCCATTGCATTCTGGAATGCTCCTGGATTTGTAGGCTCCAGGGTATTACCTTCCGAATCACTCCATTCGTCCATGTTAAAACCGTATACATGGGAGCAATCTATGTTCCACTCCTTCAAAAAATAAACCGTCCAGCGGTACATCCCCATAGGACCTACAGGAAGGATTAAAGCAAGTTTTCTCCCCTCTTCTTTTGCCCTCCTTATCTCCATAGCAATCTCATGTCCCATCATCATATCAAAATCATAAATGTTGTCACAGGGGATCGGTGTGAAATCCTCGTTCCAAAAAGCCTGCCTTTTTATTATTTCTTCGGGTGGGTTAGAACAACATTCATCAATTTTTTTCATATCCCACCCGGCAGGGAAAAACCCCTCCAACAGTGAACCCTTAACTGTATCCAAAAAATTCATGATACAACCTCCCTTAAACATTATTTATCTGTTTAAGTCTATTATAAGGTTAAATGGGGATTATTTCAACTTGTAAAAATATTCATTTCAAACTACAAGATATTCTTTAATGTTGTAAAACTCCAGTCCCAAGTCCTTTTTATCCCATTGATTATCGGTCCCAACAATAGCACAGTTCAAAATTTTAGCTGAAGATATTATCAAAGCATCAGGCATTTTCAATCCTGTTTTACTCCTTATATTAGCAGCTTCTATGGCTATCGATTTATCAATATCAATCAAATCCAAATTGGGAAAGGTATTCAAAAAGCTTGTTATCTTATCAATTAGTAGGTTGTTACGCAGTTTCATTGGTTTAACTAAAATCTCTGCTACTGTAACAACCGATATAGCTCCCTCTACTTCTCCTTTTTCAACAATTGAGAATACTTCTTTTGAAAGGTCGCCAAATACTTCATTCCCTTCTAAAAAATATATAACTACATTTGTGTCTATCATTATTTTTTCCCTTTTTCTTAGTTCACCAGTAAGAGATTTCAATCCCATGTTTCCCTCTCTTCCTTAACATAAGCATCGATTTCTTCAACAGTATTGCCGTAGGTCCCTTTAGCCACGCTGTAATAATGCTCAACATAGTTATCCGGCTCGGGAGTAATAATGATCTTGCCATCTTTTATCTCCATAAATAACCGGCTTCCCTTTCTTACCTTAAGCTCACGACAAATTTCTACCGGTAAAGTGACCTGGTTTTTACTAGATACCCTTACACTATGCATTTATCCTTACCTCCTCTAAATATTCCTTACATTTTTATTATAAACTTTTATTAATATTTATCAATAGTTACTTTTCTTAGTTCATACTCATCCACTCCATCCATTATGGCCGTAAAGTTGTCCTTCCAGCGGTCTTGAGGCACATCCTCGGTAATACCTATAATAAACCCATTGCCTGGGTCCGCTTGTTCAATCAATTCTATAGTTTTACGCTTAATCTCTTCAAGAGAATTCAAATGCCATGCACTTGGCCAGTTTATCCATAAGACTTTCCTACCAAATATACTGCGGGCTTCTTTGACAGGAGGACTCATACCGGGGTCATAAGCTTCAATATAATCCAGATCCGTTTTTGCAATAGCCTCCATTATTATTGTGTTGTCAGCATCAAAATGACAGCCTATAAGTTTTCCCTTTTTATGCATTATCTCAGCGGCTTCATTATAATGAGGGATATAATACTTTTCAAAGTTTTCAACTCCTATTAACTGGGGTATTACATTCCCGCCATAATTGCAAAACTCTAAGGGTCCATTTGCTACAACCGGATATATTTTTCTGGCTACTTCAACCAATGCGTTATAAAGTTCAAGTACCTCCTCTCATGATATGAGTTCTGCAATAGCTTCAACTTTTGAAAAATCGGCATTTGGAGGTACATTGTCCGACATTCCCAGGATAAAGCCTTTTCTTTATGCTGATTATAAAAAAAGTGAAGAAAATGCACCATGATTTCCTTCACTTTTGTCTAATTCTTCATTCAAACCTTTATACCCATAGCTTTATACCATCTTAATAAGGTCCTTAATACGGAACATTTTCTTTTCCTTTATACTCTTATTGGCACATATACCTATCATAATGGATTTTACACCGTCATAGGAACCTGCGCAGTGATTCAACGGATCGGGAAGGTTACCCCTAAATATCATTTCACGCAATCTCTCGTCTCCTCCGCCATGCCCTCCTGATGCTTTTGGCACATCATAGGTAACTACTTCGCCTTTTCTGTTGAATAACTGAATCTGGTAAATGGACTCACGAGCTTTATGGCCACTGTGGTATTCCGCAGCTTCCAATCTGCCATTAGTACCGTTAATACTAATCTTCCATCCTTCATAGGGACTATATGCTATTAAGGAATACGTAAGAATAGTGCCTTTATTATATTTTACAGTAACCGACATTGAGTCGTAAATATCTATTTCCTCATCAAATACACACCTGTCACGGAAATATCCGTCTTCTTTTTCAGCTTTGAAATAAAACTCCTTCATATGGGGGTCTTCATGGTATTTAACAGCAAACTCACATGTCTTTGCGTATTGGCATGTGCTGCACCTTTCTCCCCTGTTTTCCCTGGTAGGTCCATAAAACCTTAAATTCCCATTAGCATATATCTCCTCCGGTTCTTCTTCAATCCACCAATTTACCAGGTCAAAATGGTGAGTGGCTTTATGTACCAGGAGTCCTCCCGAGTTTTCCATCCGTCTGTGCCATCTTCTGAAATAGTCGGCACCATGTTTTGTATCAAGGAGATATTCGAAATCCACACTCAATATCTTTCCAACTGCACCTTCCTTTATCAACTCTTTCACTCTTGTAACATAAGGTGCAAACCTGTAATTAAATGTTACTATAACCTTTTTTCCCGTCCTCTTTTCCGCCTCAAGTATTGCATTACATTTTTCATCATCAATGGTCATTGGCTTTTCAGTTATTGCGTCACACCCATATTCCATGCTTTTTATAATATATTCATGGTGGAACCTGTCTACAGTAGTAATTATTGCAACATCAGGCTTAGCTTCTTTCATCATTTGGTCATAATCGGTATAAACAGGAATATTGGTGTCCGTATTCTTTTGAATGTATTCAGCCCTTGTCCTGTTGATATCAAATATTCCTACAATTTTAGCAACATCCTTAAAGTCATTTACAAGAGGTTTGGCAAACATACCTAAAGCTCTTCCGCTTGCGCCCACCAATACATATTTTTTCATTGTTTCAACATCTCCTTTTAATTTAGGATAGTATGTTTTATTAACCTGTTCAATGTACCTTACTATTTGTCTTTAATATCTGTTTTATTATAACATAATCTTTTTCCCTTTACTTTATAAATCTTGTTCTATATAATTAAAATAATATATCAATATTGCTTTCTATATAGGAAGTAATCCGGGGAGGGGGGAGAATTATCATGAGAGAAAATAAAATGCAGGCCATTTATTCTCCGAATATTTTCGGCAACAGTTTTTATGTAGAACATGTAAAGTCACTTTCAAAAACCAGTATGAAAATTGACCACTACCATGACTTCTATGAACTATATTTTTATCTCGGTGATGGAATGCGCTATTTTATTGGAAACAAAACATATTATGTAAAAAAATATGACCTGGTTTTAATAGACAAGTTTACTTACCACAGGACATCATACAAAGACAAAGGTACTAGAGAAAGAATGTTGGTCTACGTTACTGAGGATGTGCTTAATATTATTGATGATGAGAACATAAAACAAAAAGTGATAGATTTATTTAAGAGGAAAAAAATATCTTTTTATGATAGTTTTAAAAAGCATATTTTAAATACATTTATGAATAGAATATTACCTGAGTACCATAATAACTTGAACTCTTCCATAGGTAATCTCCAGTCTAAGCTATTGCTGGTTGACCTGTTATTGGAAATTGTTGAGCTGTCAGAAAACGGCGAGGTTTTTGAAGATAATAATATTGCAAGTCCTCACGAAAAAAGAATATCAGACATAGTGGATTACATTAACTCAAATTATAGTAATCACATTTCTTTGGATGAACTGTGTAATTTATTTTACATAAACAAGTATTACCTATGCCATATTTTTAAAGATATTACAGGAATGAGCATTATAGAGTTTATAAACAGGAAAAGATTGGCTGAAGCAAAAAAGTTGCTCAAGTATACCGACTACAGCATAACAGATATTTCCGATATGGTGGGTTTTAACAGCGTTAGTCGTTTTATAAGTCTATTCAAAAAAAAGTATGATTTAACCCCTAAAGCTTTCAGGAATAGTGGTGAATATCGTGCCAAGTAGAAACGAGAATAAGTATTTAGATATTACAAAAATTAATGATTTTACTATTAGTTACCATGATAGTAAAGTTACAAGTCCGTTATCACTAGAACATTATCATGATGGCTATGAAATTGATTTTTTTGTAAAAGCAAATATTCAAATATTTGTGAAAAATATAAAATATGAAATAAATGACGGCGATGCATTATTTATAAGTGAATATGATGTCCACCGGGTTGTATACAATCTTGGTTCCCACTATGCAAGGTATGTAATTAATTTTCAAAAGCAATTTATTCTAAATCTTTTGAAGGTTTTAAATATGGAAGAGCTGTTGAGTGAAATTGAAAAAAAACAATATAAAAAACCTGTTATGACCTTAAATCAGAAAAATGAATTGGAAGAACTGTTTAAAACATTGAACCGTCTTAATAGTAGACCAAATTCTTCACAAATGCAAGATGCAAACAACAGAGCTCTAATTAAATCATACCTGGCTATTTTACTTATCCGTTTCAATGAAATATTGAAAAGCAATAAATGGATACCGGGGCTGGAAAAGAAAGATTCCCAGGTAAGGGAAATTATTCATTTTATCGACTCAAATTTTATAGAGCAAATTACCCTGGAATTATTAGAAAAAAAGTTTTATCTAAGCAGGTATTATATAAGTCATATATTTAAAGAAATTACCGGATTTTCAGTTGTGGAGTATATTCAGTACAGGAGAATAATTGAAGCACAAAAAATGCTGAAATTCACTGACATGGAAATAATCGATATAGCCCATGATTGTGGTTTTAATAATATTCAGCATTTTTATCGTGTTTTTAAAAAGATTGCAAAAGTTACTCCCCATCTCTACAGGAAATACCGTTAAAAATAACGTTAAGAATATTGTTAAGAATATTGTTAAAAAAGCAAACTCGCTTCGGTTAAGGATAAGAGATTTAAGTGGGGGGGGGGGTTAAAATCCCCCACAGAAGCGGAAGTCTTCTTGATGCTTAGGTTATTGATGTTTAGGTTAACTTCTTGATGCTTAGGTTAAAGTTTTAATCTTCAGGTTAAAATTTTCGCTCAAGGAACCTCCGGAAATTGCCTCCAAACAGGTTCTCCACATCCCTTGTTATTTCCTTTTCTTCAATAACCCATCCCGTTGCAAGGATGTCACTGTATTTATCAAATAACACATCTGCTATTATTTTCCTTGAATGTGCCCACTTATATATTAACTGGTCCAATACTCTTGCATCGGAATGCTGGGGTATAGTTCCCGTACCAAGAAGTTCAAAACGCATTCTGGTAATCTCTTCAATAAGGCTTGGGTTGTTTAAGAACCACCAGCATCCAAATATTAGCAGATTTCTGAATTTTCTCGCAGCAACACATAATTCATGCTGATTTTCCCGGGCAAGCATGGTAACCATAAACTTGTTATGAGGGTACTTAGAGCAGAGATACTCTATTGTAGATATATCACTCTTTCCAACACTGTCCCCTCCTTCACGCAAACCAGGGTTAACAAGCTTTTTAACCCCTATCATCATAGCAAAAGGTACATTCTTCTCACGGGAAACAGGTATTATGCATTCTTCAACTATTTTTGCCCTTGGCGAATCCTCCGGCACTTTAAATTCAGGAGGTAGAGAAGCCGCCATATACACAGCACCCATTTTGTCTATCCACTCTTCAAGGAAACGCCTTATTTCTTTTAAAGTAACTTCATCTAGCTCTTGGGAAACATTATAACCCCATTCTCTCATTCTGGTACAACTATATTCCCATTTATTCAATAGGGGGTCTATCCTCAAAGCTGCCTTAAATCTTGTGTCACCTTTATAACTCTTAAGCCACACTTCCCTTTCTTTATCAACAAACGGGTCATTTGTCATAATAACTTCATTTACACCGGATATTTCGAAAACCTTACCAATATAGTCCTCAAGCCGCATATCTCTAAAATACTCCCTATAGCTTTGAAGGTCACGGCCAGCTACATCAAGCCCAAGCTTGTCCAATACAGTCAGGACACCTCTGCAGGCTTCACTATATGGCGAGTTTTTAATAAAAAGCGTATCCCATATTAAATCAGCCTGTTGGGTTTTTGACATTCTCCAGAATTCGTCGTATGAAATGTCAACCAGGCGCATTGTCTCTGCTATTAGGTAATGGTAATTAATTAGTTCATCTACACCCCAAAGAAGCAAATCCCCAAAGTCCTGTGAAAACAAATGGGTATGTACGTCAGTTACTTTGACATTGTCAACTGCTCTGTCAATAGTTTTTCTTAAGTCATATGTATTTTTTATTTTCATAGTTTTCAAACCTCCCTGTCTTTGCATTTTTTATTTTTTATTTTTTACTTTTTAACTCTTTAACTAAATAGTTGTAATTTACAGGCCAATTGGAATGATCTGACTCCAAGCCCTCCTTTCCTGAGCATCCTTGCATTCAACCCGCACAATTCGATCGGTGTCTTTTATAATATAGGTTCCCTCCGTAATTAATCCATTTTCTTGGCGGTATATCCTATCCCTGCAGTAAAAAGTATCTGTCATAAAAGCAATAAACTCGACCGGAGAAGTTTCAACGTGTATTCTATCTTTAGATACGTAAATTTGCTTTATTTCAGGCCCCTGGGAACTGTAAAAATTTCCTCTTTTTATGTTTTTAATTATGTAATTCTTTTCCAGGCTTTCACTATTCACCATTATGTAGCCACCGAATAAATCCCTGCTGTAAAAATGAGTATCATCTGCTGCAAATATGTGGGGATATATTCCCTTTGATGCACATACATCTATATAGCATGTTGAATCCCCCCTATTTGACATAAAATCGGATACTGTGTTCCATATTTCAATACCTAAACATCCGTCCAATTCCATTATGTCTTTGTACGTAAGAAGAGACCAAAAAGGATGGGCAAGAATTGCCAGGCCATTATTCCGGATAATACTATCTACAATATATTGGGGAGTTAATTCCGTACCGCCTGGTTCCAATATGCTTTCTATTGAAGTTTTATCATCTAAATCAATCCCAACAATATGCCAGGCCCTTCTTGAATCATAATCGTTTATATCAAACTCTACTCCGCTTATTAATAAAAAATCTTTTTCAGTTTTTCCTTTATACAATTTCCTATGATCGGTTATGGCCAAAAAACTGTATCCGGCATTTTTATACATTTCTATGCATTCATCGGGATCAGCCAGGCCATCTGATAACTTTGTATGTGTATGAAGGTTCCCTTTATACCATTTATTATGCGTATTGAATATTTCCACCAAGCATTTCCTCTCCTTTATCATTATTCGCTTTATTATTGATTCTTTTTATTTTTCTACAATTCATTTTTTCTACAATTTATAAACTATAATACCATATAATTATTGTTATTACAATTTATTAAATAAATCAATAAATCAACTTCAATTTGCAATATGAGAGTGCAGCAGCATGTACAAATTGAAATAAGCATAAAGAATCGAGACGTTGCTGCCGTTAAGCGAACGGTCTGCTTATGAAATTGCACATGTTGCTGCACATTACAAATCGAAGCTAAATAAAAAGAGACTACCTTTTATTTTATCCAGGATAGTCTCTTTTAATTATCGCCGTTTTTATATTAACTTCATAATTGGTGTGGTATAAAATGTTATAGCAAGCAAAGCGTCACCGTCTTACATAACAGTATTATATTTTAATACTCCCTTGAAAGGGGATTTTGCCTGTGGCACTCCTCTATTACTGCAATTTGTTGTCTTACCTCCTGAGGTGTTATTTCCAGAGGTGCTCCTTCAGTAAGTGTTTTATACAGCATATTATAGAAAGCTTTTGCCATCGTGTTAAAAAGGTCTTTCTCTTCTTCCGGTACATTCCAGCTTTCTTCGTACCATTTCAGGGTTTCTCCGCAATATGCCGGCGTACCGTCGGGTTTCTCCAGGGGTTCGGTTATCAGTTGCTGTTTTGGCGCCTCTTCCTCTTTAAAGTATTTCCAATCAATATGGGTCATGGTTCCCTTCAGTCCTCCCCGTGTACCCTGTACATTATAAGTAAAACAAGGGTACGCACAACAAGAAGATATCTCCAAATCAATTACTGGACGACCTTTACCCTTTAAAATTAGTTTTACGTAATCTTCCGCATCACCGAATGTATTACATCTGTCCATTATACAATAGACTTCAGGCATTATATCCGTACCAAACAACTGAAGTGCTTGGTCAAGGGGGTGGGGGCCGGTATTTAAAAGGTTCCCTCCATAATTTTTCTGCATGCATTGCCAGTCCCATCTCCGCGCAAAACCGTTAAATGCAATGCTTATTTGAACAATTCGTCCAAGTACCCCTGAATCTATAACTTTCCTTACCTGTCTGAAGTATGGCGCAAAGCGGGATTGCTGGTAGATGGCAAACACTTTCCCGGATTTTTCTGCCGCATCTATCAACATATCTACTTCTTCAACTTTCCTGGCAAGGGGTTTTTCACATAGTACATTAAAACCTGCATTTAATATGTCAAGAGTAATGGGAACATGAAGGTGGCTTGGTGTAGCATTAACAATCAAGTCAATGTCATCACGCTTTAATATTTCTTTATAGTCTACGTACGACTCACAGCCATATTCTTCTTCTGCCCGTTTTCTTCTCTGTTCAATAGGATCGGTAACCGCAACAATCTTATACTGTTCAGGAACCTGTTTTAAGTATGCGCCATGGATATCTCGACCGCTTCTTCCCTGCCCTAATATTGCTACTCTTATAGTTTTCATAGATACCCGCCTTTCTAATTCTAATTACAATTGTTAATAATTATAATTATTTTAGGAATAGTTTTAAGCTCTATCTTGCAACCCTTTCTTTTTATTATTGTAGTAAATGACACTAATAAATTCATTGACAAATTAATAAAATACTTGGACTTTCTTATAATCCGGATTTGGTTTCCTTATAATCCAAGTCTATCCAAATGCTTTCCAATATGTCTCTTAAGGCTGGAATAATAGTCTTCTTCATATTCATGCAGTGTGCTGTATATATCATCCTTAAAAGCAAATTTCCCGTTAGGTTTTTTTGCCTTTAGTATCAGCCCGTAAGTAATATGCATAACCTGCCTTGAATCATCCTTGTCCATGAGGTCCGGAAGCTCTTCATCTTTAAGTGTGTCAATATCAGGTATTTTTGACGGGTCACCGCTTATATGATAATATTTTTTAGCCTCACAAAGATTTTCCAGAGCAAACTTGTGCATTCTCCTGTACAGGGAGGGATTTTTTGCTGCAATCACCCTTACAGCTTCAAGCCAGTTTGTACCTGCTGTCTTCAAGTGATATTCAGCCCCGGTAGTTTTGCCGATGATTGGGAATACTGCAAATTTATCACTTCCTGAATGGACGCTTATTTTATATCCAAAAGTCTGCGCTATTTTTACATGCATAGTAAACTCTTTTTTAAATTGCTCAATGTCTCCTATGTAATCAATCCCTTTTTGAAACTCTCCGCAAAACCTTGGGGCAAGGCTTGTTATTTCCACGCCTCCGGCAATTAATTCGGAAGCGACAAAATAATGGGATTCCGGTGTAGTAGAAGTCAGGGTTTCGTCAACAGACATTTCAAAATCAATATTTCTACCGCAATTTTTTATAATCCGGTTATATATATCTATTGTATATTTTACTGCCTTTAAATATACCAATACAATTTTCTTGAAATCCTCCCGGTTAAAAGTCACTGTAGTGCCGTCCTTTAGTCTGAAAGACTTTCCCGTGTATTTTGATTCAAGCCGTTGCCTTTCCCTTTCTTCAATTTCCATATATTTATTATCAACTTCAATCGGCGAATAAGCAGCAGCTTTATTATCTATATGCTCAGAACAGTCCAGGGTTATCATTGTGAACCCGTTATCAAGGGCCATTTCAACTTCTTCAGGAGTTTTCAGGTGGTCTCCGTCTGCCCCGAAACCTGACGTATATCCCTCCTGGAAAACAGCCCAGGATGCTGCACATAACACATCCTTATATGTCCGCCCTGTTAGGTTAAGTTCACGGATGGACTGCTGGGCCAGTACAGGAAACACGGGCATATTTTTTATAAGGCGTATGTGTCCTGGGGATGCAAGGCCTAGTCTATCTCCAAGACCAATAGTAGTTTTTTTGCCTTTATGATTTGTGGGCCTGGTATATGGGAACATCCTCATAATAACATCGCAGTTCTTATTATTCATGTCACATATTTTAATAGGTTTACCATTAACTGCTGTTTCAATCCCTTCAAAGTCATCATAGAAACTGTTTTTACCATATAATATTAGTGATTTCTTAATATTGTCCCGTGCTATAAACAGCCACCCGCCGGCATAAGTATTTATTGATTCCGGGTATACTCCATACTCCTGGAATTTTTCCTCTGCTTCTTTTTTTAGTTTAGTTATTATTTCTTTATGCTTTTCTTCCGAACCTGGTTTTTCTAAATCTAAAACCTCACCATCCAAAAAATTACAAAATTTTTCCCAATTCATTTTAAATCCTCCAATTCTAATCTTGTTCTAATCTTGCCACACCTGATTTTCTCGCAGTTTCTGCAACTGCAGCTGCAACAGTTTTTCCTACCCTTGGATCAAATGGGACAGGTATAATATATTCCTCACTTAATTCTTCATCGCTTACTAGAGATGCAATAGCTTTCGCTGCGGCAATTTTCATCTCATCATTTATGTCTCTTGCCCTGACATCCAGAGCTCCCCTGAATATTCCGGGGAATGCAAGTACATTGTTAATCTGATTGGGAAAATCCGACCGGCCTGTCCCTATTACCCTAACTCCTGCTTCTTTCGCTTCTTCAGGCATTATTTCGGGCACCGGATTTGCCATAGCAAATATTATCGGGTCTTTTGCCATGCTTTTCACCATGTCTCTTGTAACTACGCCCGGAGCAGATACCCCTATAAACACATCAGCGCCTTTGATTACATCCTTCAGCATTCCCTTCTTTTTATAGGGGTTGGTTACCTTTGCCATTTCAGCCTTTTCAGAATTAAGGTTATCCCTGCCTTCATATATCGCGCCTTTTGTATCACAAAGGACAACATCCTTCAGTCCTAAGTTCATCAGAAGTTTTGTTACTGCAATACCTGCAGCACCTGAACCGTTAACAACAACAGAAATATCACTAATATCCTTGTTTACTATTTTCAGTGCATTTATCATAGCTGCAAGGGTTACTACCGCCGTACCGTGTTGGTCATCATGAAATATGGGTATATCACATTCTTTTTTAAGTTTTTTTTCAATTTCAAAGCACCTGGGAGCGGATATATCTTCCAGGTTTATTCCCCCAAAACTTCCCGATATTAATTTAACTGTATTTACAATCTCGTCTACATCCTTTGATTTTATACACAGTGGAAATGCATCAACGTTGGCGAAGGTCTTAAAAAGTACACATTTGCCTTCCATAACAGGCATTCCTGCTTCCGGCCCGATGTCTCCTAATCCCAGGACAGCAGTACCATCGGTAACAACTGCTACAAGGTTCCATCTTCTCGTATATTCATAGGACAGGTTGATGTCATTCTTTATTGCAAGGCACGGCTCCGCAACTCCCGGTGTATATGCCAGGGATAGGTCCTTTTTATTAGATACTTTAACAGTACTTATTACTTCAATTTTCCCTTTCCATTCTCCGTGCAGCCTCAATGATTCCTGTTGTATTGACATGTGTTATCTCCCTTTCCTTTGTTTATTCCTTAATATGGACAATTTCCTTGCTGTTTTTCCTACATTAATCTTATCATATATCATATTTTATAATAATTCCTCCAGTTCCTGTATTCTTTCCATACCTTCCACTATTTCTATTTCCAGATCGAAATGCCGTATTTCTCCCGGTTTAATAAATTGCAGCACTCCATCTTTCCTGGCCTTTGCCCTGCCTTCTACATGGCAGTTGCATGGCTCTATACCAAGCACATATTCACCTTCTCCCATTTGCTTCCATTGAGTCATATTATACAACTGGTTTTTATTAAACCATATTGCCACGCCAAGTTGCTGTATTGGATTAATTAACGCGGCAAAAGTCCTACCTTTTTCATCAGCCTTTAAGTCATGGTAAAAAACCTGTTCATTATACCCCGGGGTAGGCAGCTGAAACTTGTTATAGCTGTCAATACCTTTAGCCGCCTCCTCATCTCTCGGGACTACATTAATTGAAGGCGCAAGCAGATAAGATTTACTGGAAAGCAGAGGATAACCAAGGTTAAAATGGTAAATAAGCATCAAAGGTTCTTCTCTAAATCCGTAATTTTCCACGGTATCATTTACGTATATTTTATTCTCTCCATAATATGTACTTATTTCCCTATGCAGTACTATATTCTCCGCGAAAACCCTCGCTTCCCTTACTTTGCCCCCGACTTTCATTACTACAGTACCTTCAATCCATTCAGTACCTGAATATACCTCCTCTGCAGGTGTATTTGATATCCTGCCGTGCAATCCCAGCTCTTCGCCTGCATCTTTACAGGGTGCACCCGCATACCTCAAGCCGCATGTAGTTAAGAGGCCGCCAAAAAAGCTCCGTAAAAACTCAAGTTTTTCCTCATTATAGTATTGTGGAGCAACTATGCCTGTTTTAGAGATATAACTTAAATTAACCCCTTTATACGTAAGGTAGGAAATATCAAGCCCCCTGTCAGGTAATACCGTGAACTCCAGGCCTGTGCCGTTTTTAACATCAACAGCTGTCACCCCGTCGGCTTTACCGCCAGTAAAACGGTAGTTCTTCACTCCAAACAGTTGCGAAGTATCTCCTATGTATTTTAAAATCTCCCTTCGGTCTAAATTATTTTTATACAATAAAACCACCTCCTAGTAAATTTTATTTGTCACATAATTCAATGTTATAGATAATTCGGTATTATAACATAATTCAATGTTATAATTACTTATTCTATTCATCATTACGCCTAACGTTGGAAATGCCGTACTCAAGGTCTGTATACAACATGGCTACTAACCTTTGCTGCATAATTGTAAGTACCGATGTTATAAAGGAAATTATGAAACTGAACATAAGATTATTAGTAGTGTATGTTGCAATAATAAATATTAAAAGCAATGGAAAGAAAAGAGTTAGGTTAAACACGACATATATAGCAAATATTTCCATCTTCCTGCCATAACTTAAATTCCTGCTTGTATTAAAAGCTTCTATAACTCCAATGTTTTTATCCAGTATATAACAAATATTAAACATAAACATAAAATAGAATACTATGCCGGGTATAATAAGCAGGAATAATCCGGTAATAATTATAGCAACAAAAGCAACGTATGCTATAATTATTTTATAAAATTTGCCGAGTACATGGTTTATGCAACTCTTAAAAGGACATACTTCTCCTTTTAATTCTTTTAAATAAGCTTCAAGGTATACTGTAGATGCAAGGTTGAGGACAATAAAGCTGATGGCGTTGTAAAGGACATTTAAGTATACGGATTCTGCCAGCATGTCGGATACTATTGTTCCTGAAAAACCTGTAAATAGAATTACAACAAATATTACCGGGGTCAAATTTTCATTCTTCAATTCATAAAACTTTAATGAGTTTAATATATAGTGCTTAATATTTCTTAAGTTTCTAGGCTTCCTGCCCTTGAACATTGCATCTACCTCCAAGTATTTATTTGCATTACTCCTTAATCAAAGAAGTACATATATACATATAAATATACTAATACAAATTTAAAGAATATTCAATCAGGAATGAATTTTAAGGGCGCATTTTATTTTTATGAAGAAAATGCTTCCAGTAACTAAATGCTCCAAGTCTTAAGAGCCTGTAAATTCACTTCGGGGCAAATCAAACTCGCAAAATAATTTGAATAGAATTTAATAATATTTCAATGTAATTATTTTGCTCAAACAGTTGATTTGCTTATCCCTCGTCGGATTAACAGGCTCTATAAGACTTTCCGCAATGTTACTTCCAGCATTTTCTTCAAAATTTGAAAATGCGCCCTTTTCAAGATATGGAGTTTGTAGAATTTGTTCAGCTAATTTTAAAGGTATTCCACTTGCCTAGGTATATACTACACCACCTTAACTATCCTGAACATATCGTCCAGCACATACCAGTTTTGAGGGAAGGGTTCTCCCAGTACCCAATAGCTTACCCCACGCAAACCAAATTCGTTTACCAGGAGGTATTTCGCCTGGACACTGCGCGCATCTTCAAACCATACCACATGCCTTACACCCTGGGCATCAGTATAATTAAAGTAAGGTGATTGTGTCTCAGTATTATATTGAATTGTCACTCCATACCTGGCTGCGAGTATAACTGCACCCTGAGGGCTTACCCTTCTTGCCCATGGTCCTCCGGGCATGTAAGGTAGAATCCAATCGTAGCCATAGAGAGGAACACCCATCATAATTTTGTTTCTTGGTATAACAGAAACGGCATATTGAATTACCTGCCTTACCAGATTTATAGGAGCTACTGCATATGGAGGTCCTCCGGACCAACCCCATTCGTACGTCATAATTATAACAAAATCAACAATTTCTCCATGAGCGCGATAGTCATGGGCACCATGCCACTCACCTGTTACATAATCTGCAGGCTTCGGCACCAAGGCTGTAGAAACTACATAATTCAAAGGATGCAATGCATCTACCACTCTCCTTAAAAAATTGTTGTACAGTTGCCTATCCCCTGGTGGAATTCTTTCAAAGTCTATATTAAGCCCATAATAGCCTTTATTTCTCATTGTAGTTATGACATTATTTATTAAAGTCTGTTGGATTGATTCATTGCTCAGTATTGTATGGGCCAGATCACTGTCAAAATTGCCTCCCCTGAAATTGGTAATTACCATCAAAGGTGCAACTCTTTGCTGTTTAGCCTCTTGCAGAATTGTCTCATCTCTAATCTGTACTACTGTTCCGTCTTCCCTTGCCTGGTAGCTGAAAGGACTTATATAGGTCAGATACCTTCCTACTTCATTTATAATTTGTCTTTCAACATCGCTTGTAGTAGGTTCAATATACCCGTTAACTTCAACTGTACCATATAATTTTGAAAATTCAGGTATTCTAAGGACCATACCCGGGTATATCAAATTCGGATTAGTTATATTGTTTAACTCTACAATGCTGTTTACCGATACATTAAATCTCCTTGCAATAGACCACAGAGTATCCCCGGGCTGTACCCTGTATGCTCTCTCTGTTGTTGGAATAACAAGTGCCTGGCCTACAACCAGATATGGTATTTGATCTAACCTGTTCACTTCACTTATTCTTTGCATACTTACTCCAAATCTTCTTGAAATCGACCATAATGTATCTCCAGGCCTCACTACATATATAGTCAATGGATTCACCTTCTTTATAAACCAATAGTTTTATTCAATAGTTTTATTCAATAGTTTTATTCTTTTAAACATCTTCATAAACAGTATATTCTCCTCAAACTAAAATGTTTACATAAGAAATAAAATGTTTTAAACTTAACCACCCTGAAATAAATTATAAAAACTTGTATAATTATTTATCGAATTTGTTGTATAATAAAAATTAATAAAACTGTATAATACAATAAAAAAAGTAAAATACCATTATACGGCAAATTATAAAAATATGATACTGGGGTGAACATAATTGAAGCATATTGTCAGTGTGAGTTTAGGTTCCTCTACAAGAGACCATAGAGTTGAAACTGAATTTTTCGGTGAGAAGTTTTTAATTGAAAGAATAGGGATGGATGGGGACTATAAAAAGTTCATTGATACAATAAAAAGCCTTGATGGAAATGTAGATGCAATAGGTATAGGCGGAATTAATATATTTTTACCTGTAAGAAACCGGACCTATACAATCAGAAGTGCACTACCACTGGTAAAAGTAGTTACAAAAACCCATGTGGCTGATGGTTCATGCTTAAGAAATACTCTTGAACCTTACGCTGCATATACCGTTAATAAAAGAGGTATTGTTGATTTTCCCGGGAAAAAAGTCATGATTACATGCGCAGTTGACAGGTATGCTCTTTCTGAAGCTTTTGTCTCATTAGGATGCAGCATTATCTGCGCCGACCTCATTTTTGTCCTTGGCATACCCTTTGTTTTAAAATCACTCGACAGTTTGGACAGGCTTGCAAGAATGTTTGCGCCGGCCATAACCAAATTGCCTTTCGATATGTTGTACCCGACCGGCCAAAGAGAAGAAAAGGTTGAAGACCCCATCAAATTTGCCCGGTTTTATCAAGAAGCGGATATAATTGCAGGGGATTTTAATTATATCAAAAGGTATATGCCTGATAACCTGAAAGGTAAAATAGTTATTACAAATACCGTCACTAAAGAAAATGTTGAAGAACTTGGAACAAGGGGTGTATCTCTCCTGGTAACTACAACCCCGGAATTTGAAGGGCGTTCCTTCGGCACAAACGTTATGGAAGCACTTATCGTGGCTATATTAGGGAAACCCGCCGAAAGAATTACAAGGGAAGAATATATAAGCACCTGCGCAAAACTAGGCTTCGAGCCAAGGGTGGTGAAATTTTGATGTGTACCTGGCACCGCCCGAATTATGTCGATTAATGTCGAATATTGTAAGATAGCTTGTGCTGGGGTTTTCCATAGACTTGTCCTGGGTTCTTCCATAATTGTCTGTGGTGCTATTATAAAGATTATAAGCCTGCCGTTCCTTAATTGGAATTGGAACCGGCAGGCTCTATTTGTTATTCGTCAGGGTATTATTCTTCAGGATAGTTCTCCCTTGGTGCATAATGGGTGTGAAGCAGTTCATGGGCCTTATGGCTTCCAGGTTCTCCTAAATACTCTTTATAAAGCCTTTGCACATGTGGGTTTTCATGTGACTTCCTTATGGGCATATTCTTGTCTTCTTCATATATTGCTTTAGCCCTTTCTTTCCTTATATCTATCCAGCTTCTGACTTCAGAAAGCTGTATAGGCTGGCCACCGCCATTTACACAACCGCCCGGGCAAGCCATTATTTCAACAAAATGGTAATCTGCCTCTCCTGCTTTTATTCTATCAAGAAGCTTTCTGGCATTACCCAATCCATGAGCAACAGCCGCTTTTAATTTAAAGTCGCCAATTTGAATTTGAGCTTCTTTTATACCTTCAACACCTCTAACATCAGTATATTCTATATCCTCATGAGATTCTCCTGTCAATATGTCTGCCACTGTCCTTAAAGCTGCTTCCATGACTCCACCTGTTGCACCGAATATAACACCTGCTCCAGTTGCTTCTCCCATAGGCTCATCAAAGGTGCTGTCAGGTAAACCTTTAAAATCTATACCTGCTTCCCTTATCATCCTGGCGAGTTCTCTTGTAGTTAATACAACATCAACATCCGGATATCCTGTAGCTGCCAGTTCCGGTCTCCTGGCTTCAAACTTTTTAGCAGTACAAGGCATAATAGATACTACAAATACTTTCGACGGATCTATTCCCATCTTCTCTGCATAGTAAGATTTTAAAACCGCTCCAAACATTTCATGCGGCGATTTGCAGGAAGAAAGGTTGTCAAGGAATTCCGGATAGAAATGTTCACAGAACTTTATCCATCCAGGGCTGCATGAAGTTATTAAAGGCAGTTTCCCACCATTTTTAATCCTGTTTATAAGTTCGGTACCTTCCTCCATAATAGTCAAATCTGCTGCTGTATCAGTATCAAATACCTTATCAAAGCCCAAATGCCTTAACGCTGATACCATCTTTCCGGTTACTCTTGTGCCAATAGGCATACCAAACTCTTCCCCGAGGGCTACCCTTACAGCAGGAGCAGTCTGGACAACTACATGGAGATCATCGTTTGCCAATGCACCCCATACCAGTTCTGTACTATCTTTTTCCCTGAGGGCACCAACAGGACATACATTAATACACTGGCCGCAAGTAACACAGGGCACATCGTTTAATGATCTATTAAACACAGATGAGACTATAGTGTCAAAACCTCTCTCAACTGTATCAATAGCCGCTACTTTTTGTATATTCTTGCACATGCTTACGCAGCGTCTGCACAATATACATTTATTAGGATCCCTCACGATTGAGGGAGAAAAATCGTCCAAAGGCATTCTGTGGGTTTCTCCATTAAACCTGATATCTTTAACATTCAATTCTTCAGCCAGTTTTTGCAGTTCACAGTTACGGCTTCTTACACAGGTAAGACAACTTCTGTCATGGTTTGATAGAATAAGCTCTAAAGTAACTTTCCTTGCCTCTCTTATAGCAGGACTTTGAGTCCTAATTACAAGTCCCTCCGATACAGGATACACGCATGCCGCCTGAAGGCTCCTGGCTCCTTTTATTTCTACTACGCACATCCTGCATGCTCCTATCTCATTAATATCTTTTAAGAAGCAGAGGGTAGGGATCGATATATTTGCTTGTTTTGCAGCTTCAAGTACGGTAAAGTTTTTAGGTACCTGAATTTTCCTATCATCTATTGTAATGTTTACCATTTCCATAACTTGCGCCTCCTTCCATTACACATTCTTAAATATGGCCTTAAATGGACATTTTTCCATACAGGTTCCACACTTAATGCACTTATCCTGGTCTATGACATAAGGTACTCCCCTTTGTCCGCTAATACATTTAACAGGGCAGTTCCTAGCACAAATTCCACAGCTCTTGCAAAGTTCAGCATTAATTACATAATGCATCATTGACTTACATACACCTGCAGGACACTTCTTGTCCCTTACGTGCGCCTCATACTCATCCCTGAAATACCTTAAAGTACTCAATACAGGGTTTGGTGCAGTCTGGCCCAGACCGCAAAGGGCCGATGCCTTAATGTTCTTTGCAAGTATTTCCAGTTTCTCAATATCTCCTTCTTCACCCTTGCCCCCGGTAATCCTCTCTAAAATCTCCAGCATCCTCTTTGTACCAATACGGCATGGAGGACACTTTCCGCAGGATTCATCAACCGTAAATTCGAGGAAGAACTTTGCAATGTCAACCATGCATGTATCTTCATCCATTACAATGAGTCCGCCCGAACCCATCATAGACCCTAACTGGACAAGCGTGTCATATTCTATGGGTGTATCAATGTGACTTGCAGGAATACATCCTCCGGAAGGACCTCCTGTCTGGGCTGCTTTAAATTTCTTACCGTTGGGTATTCCACCGCCAATGTCATATATTACTTCCCTTAGGGTTGTACCCATAGGTATTTCAACAAGGCCAGTATTATTGATTTTACCGCCTACTGCAAACACTTTCGTACCCTTGCTCTTTTCGGTACCAATAGAAGCAAACCATTCCGGACCTTTTAATATAATCACAGGTATGTTTGCATAAGTTTCAACATTGTTCAACAGTGTAGGTTTCTGCCATAATCCCTTTACAGCCGGGAAAGGAGGTCTTGGTCTTGGTTCACCTCTTTTTCCTTCTATTGAAGTCATAAGAGCTGTCTCTTCACCGCAAACAAAAGCCCCTGCTCCTAATCTCAATTCAATATCGAAAGAAAAACCGGTACCAAAAATGTCCTCACCCAACAGGCCATACTCTCTCGCCTGTTTTATTGCAATGTCCAGCCTCTTTACTGCTATAGGATACTCAGCTCTAACATAAATAAAGCCTTGGTTCGCACCAATGGCATATCCTGCAATTATCATTGCTTCAATAACAGAATGAGGGTCTCCTTCAAGAATACTTCTATCCATGAATGCACCAGGATCACCTTCGTCTGCATTACAGCATACATATTTTATATCATCCTGACTTTTAGCGGCAAATTCCCATTTAAGTCCTGTGGGGAAACCTCCGCCGCCTCTTCCTCTTAAACCCGACTTCTTTATGGTATCGATTACTTCTTCAGGTTCCATTTCAGTCAAAACTTTTGCCAATGCCTTATAACCGTCATAAGCTATATATTCGTTAATGTCCTCGGGATTAATTATTCCGCAGTTTCTTAATGCTATCCTCAATTGCCTTTTGAAGAAATCTACTTTTTCGAGAGACTTAGCGGAAGTATCCTCTTCTGTCTGTATATCACTCAGTAAAAGCCTCCTTACAATTCTTCCCTTAAGCAAGTGCTCTTCAACTATTTCTTTAACATCCTCAGGTTTGACCATTGTATACATGGAACCTTCAGGATAAACTACAACAATAGGACCTTGGGCACATAAACCGAAACATCCTGTCTTTATCACTTTAACTTCATTCTCAAGTTTGTTATTTTTTAACTGCACCTCAAACTCTTCTATGATTTTTCCTGAATTTGATGACGTACAACCAGTACCTCCACAAACTAGTACATGCGACCTATATATTTGCATTTGCAACCCTCCTTCACACATTCGCTTATTTATTCTTTTCTTCAGCTCCAATGGTATAGTCAAGACAAACCCTTCCATTTACAATATGCTCTGCTACTACCCTGGCAGCCTTTTCAGCAGTCATTTTTACATAGGTAACTTTTTCCCCTTTTTCATCAACGACTTCCACTATAGGTTCTAGCCTGCATGCACCAATACAGCCGGTCATAGTAACCTTAACATCGTTAATGTTCCTCCTCTTAAGTTCCTCTAAAAATGCATTCATTACCGGCCTTGCGCCTGCTGCTATACCGCAGGTAGCCATTCCCACAACTACTCTCATCCGTACATCTTGATTTCTTACACTCATTTGTTCAAGAGCTTTCTTTCTAATTGCTTCCAACTCAGTTATGGATTTCACTTAATACACCCCCAAATATCTCCAATATTCCTTCATTAATATACTCTTTAATCCACATAAGAATCTCAACATCATCAACCGGAATTTCCCCTAATTGTGCCTTAACTTCCGAAAGCTTAAATACAAATCTTTCTTTTGTATTACTTAACTCAAGCTCAAAGTCCAATTCAGGATTTGCAGCTATCAAATTCATCATCGTTTCGGATACATCTCCCAGAGGCAGCCTGTCTATATGCGATATCTTAAATGTTGCTGTTACACAAGTACCTCTACCCTTTTCCGATTCTATAATCAGCCCGCCCCCGGCCCTTCCGGTAGATGCTTCTAACAGAGGAATTCCCAGACCCACTTTCCTGTTCGTCCTAGTTGTCACAAAGGGATTTATTACTTCTTTCACCAGTGGTTCTTCCATTCCATGACCATTATCTTTAATCACGACCTTCATATGGTCTTTTTCTATATCGGCAAGTATTTCAATAACTATTCTTGTAGCCTTTGCCCTAATTGAGTTTTGTACTATATCCATCAAGTGCAATGACAAATCCCTCATTTATGCCAACCTTCTATGCAGGTATTTCCATTTGTTTGTATTTTTCAATAATTCTCTCTATATCTTCGGGTTTTAATCTGCCGTAAACCTCACCATTAATCATAATAACAGGAGCCAATCCGCAAGCACCGACACACCTGCAGGCTTCTAATGAAAACAGTCCGTCTTCAGTGCAATCCCCTACATGTATGCCCAATTTTTCCTGAAGCTTTTCAAGTATTAAATTTGCTCCTTTTACATAACATGCAGTTCCCATACATACCTGAATATTATATTTGCCCTTGGGTTTGAGAGAAAACTGCGTATAGAAGGTTATTACCCCATATATTTCAGAAAGAGGTACACCCAAACCTTCAGATATTTTCTTCTGTACGCTCAACGGTAAATACCCGTATACTTCCTGTGTCTCATGAAGTACAGGAATTAGAGCACCTTTTTGGTCTTTATGCTTTTGTATAATTTCCAGCAATTTCTGCTCCCTTTCATCAACACATCCGCCGCAGCATTTGCCTCCGTCCATAATTAATACCTCCTAATTAATTTTAACCGCTTTGTTGTTTTATTTACCTATTGTTTACAAGAGTAAACAACTGTAATATTAAAACAGTGTCATATACACACTGTTTATGTATGTTAAGTATTTAACAAACTATGTCTCAATTATATCAGATTTTTGTTTAATATTCAATAAGTTTTAAAAATTTTTGTATACTTGCATATGCTAAAAAGCAAATAATTTAAGGTTTTCCCAAAGGGCATCAAGTTTTTTGTATACACAAATAAAGCCTTGGAAACGTTTAAAGTTACTTATTATACTTAAGCCTGTTTATTAAGCATATGATATCCTTTTTGTCAAGTTCAATAAAAGTTTCCCGCTCAAGAATATCTCCCAGGTTATGAGCATCCGATGATTTTATAACTCTGAATTTTTTCAGTTGAGGATTTGTTTCGAGATATTTATCAAGATCACACACCCGTGACACTTCTAGGCAATTTATGCTTATTTCATTCGGAACCATACCAAGATTTGATATTATGCTGTACGAATCCCTATCTATATGGGCGGGTATCATAGCCCCATTTAATTTTTCAATTATATGAAAAGCTTCTTCCAGGCCTATATCGGCTGCTATTAGAAGCATTCTTTTTAATTTTTTTCTAATGTTGTCATTTTCGTCCACGATTATTTGTTCACCAAATATATCCTCCCTGTTTTCCAAAGGAGGCATAGCCTTGTAAACCACATCCTGCATTTTCATAGCTTTTTCAATATCAGGGAAAAGGCATACTACATGTACCTCTTCTCTAGTCTCAAGCTCCATTCCAGGTACTGCCAAAATCCCTGCTTTTTCTGCGCACTTCAACACAGCTTCTGCATTCTCTACCGAATTATGGTCTGTAACAGCAATAATATCCAGACCTTTAATAACAGCCATCTTTACAATATTATTAGGGGTCATATCATTCTCTGCACATGGCGAAAGAGAGGAATGAATATGCAAATCAATGTAATATTTCATGAGCCCTCCAGCAAATTTCATATGCGCTCATTTCTGAACTTAATACAACAATGTTTTCTTCCGAGGCTTTTTTTATAGTTGCCTCTTCTACTTTTATCCCTTCCGGTACAATTATGCATGGAATTTCCAACAATACTGCCACCGCAACTGTATTCAAGTGGGTCTGTACCGTTATCCAGGCATCTCCCTTATTTGCATGGGACATAACCCAGCTCAAAAGGTCGCACACATATACGCCGGTTATTTCTCTTTCTAATCCTTTATCTCCAGTTAACACCCTCATATTTAATTCTCTGGCAAATTTTTCAACATTCACAAACACAACACCTCGAACTTAACAACCACTGCACTAAAGTACAGGGGTTATGTCATTTTAATGGCAGATAATTTTAAAAGCTCTGGAAGCTTATTTTAACTTTGAACTTTTATTGCCATCCTTGTCCAATACAGGAGGCATTTTTGCCTCAAGTTCTGCCATCTGTACTGCTAGACTCCTTACTCTTTCTCTTAGTTTAAATATGCAGTCGGTCTCATTTGCATTGCCTCGTACAATATCTTCCGCCAATGCCCTGCAGCTCGGTGCTCCACATGCACCGCAGTCTAAGCCGGGGAGCTCATCGTTTAACTTTTCAAGGGTTTCCAGTTTCTTAATAGCCCTAGTCAAATCTTCATCCAGCTTCATGATAGGCCTGTGTTCAATGTCTCCTGTCCATAAAAAGTTTTCAAATTTATCTTCAACAATACCGGAATCAACATCAGTAACAGCTGTACCGGCAGTAGCATAAGTCCCAGTATCGGCAACAGCAGCAACAACAGCAACATCAGTATCACTGGTAATACCAGTATTAACAAGCATCTTTTCCGCTTCTTCCATATGTTTTTTTAACCTTCTCCTTGACAAATAGGCATTTTCTACAGTTAAGGGACCTCCCAAACATCCTCCTGTACATGCCAGTGCTTCTACAAAATCTATGTCTTCCAGCCTTTCATTCTCAATTTCCTCAAAAATTCTTATCACATTGTGGATACCATCAACTGCAAGGTAATTTTCTATTCCTAAAGCAGAGCTTTCCCCTCCGGAGCTGGCCCAGCGTATACCCTCCATCCCTGCTTGTTCAAGGGTTTCATAAACTTTTCCATCTTTCATGGCATCAAGTAACTTAAGGTAAATATCCTTCATGGATATTGCCCCATCCACCAACGACTTGTCCGTTTCATAGGGGGCTTTCACACTTGTAACCTTTGCAGCACAAGGAGTAATAAAAAAAACACCCACATCCCCTTCTTTGAAGCCATATTGTTTTTGGGCCTTGGCCTTTGCCATTCGTGCAGCTACTTCCATAGGAGATGCAATTCTCAAAATGTTATCAATAAGGTTTGGGAACCTTACCTGGATTAATCTTACAACAGCAGGGCAGGCAGATGAAATAATAGGTTTTTTATAATTACCTTTTTTTATAAACTTTTTTGTTGCCTCAGTTACAAATTCTGCAGCTTTTGCTACTTCATAAACGTCATCAAAACCTATAAGCTTTAAAGCAGATAATATCCTTTTTCTTGAATATGTTAAATTAAACTGCCCGTAAAGAGCTGGGGCAGGCAAGGCTATCTTATATTTAAAGTTTTTAAGTATTTCCATGGAGTCTGTTATGGCTTTTTTGGCATGGTAGGGGCAAACCCTTATACATTCACCACAATCTATGCATCTTTCTTTTATTATGCGAGCTTTGCTCTTTCTAACCCTTATAGCTTCTGTGGGACATCTTTTTATACAATTAGTACATCCTCTGCAGGTTTCTTCGTCCAGCGTTACAGAATGAAAGTAATTCTGCATTTACCTCACCTTACTAGTTAATTTATATGTATTTCAATAGTAACAGTAGTACCCTTTCCTAATTCAGTATCTATCTGAAGCTTGTCTGAATACTTTTTCATATTGGGAAGTCCCATGCCTGCTCCAAAACCCATTTCTCTTATTATGTCGGGAGCCGTAGAATATCCTTCTTGCATTGCAAGCTCTATATCCGGAATTCCAGGTCCCTTATCCCGAACCCTTATAGTGATTTTTTTACTGTCTATTTCTACCTCTGCAACACCTCCATTAGCATGGATAACAGCATTCAATTCTGCCTCATACATTGCAATAGAAGTTCTCTTAATAATATCAGGTCTAATTCCCAGTTGGTTAAGCATCTTTTTTACATTACTTGAGGCCTCTCCTGCAAGGGTAAAGTTGTCTCCCGGTATATTATAGCAAAGTTTTACAGATTCATTGTCCAATCCATCCATCCCCTCCGGTAATGCCTTGTGAAAAAAGTTTACCGCAAGCTATAAACATGGGATACTCGGTTGTCAACAAAATTATACTTCTTTCCCTTGCCATACCGATTATAGAATCTCCCGGCTTTTTACCCCTCACAAATATGATAACTTTTATATCCATCATCTCCGCTGTTCTTATTACCTGGGGGTTGACCAACCCGGTAAGTAATATGTCCTTATCACCGGCATAAGCCATAACATCACTCATTAAATCAGAACCGCAGGCAGTTTTTACATCAAGTTCCAGCTCCTGTTCTCCAGTTAGGATTCCCGCATTAAGTATTTCAATTATTTCTTTTATTCTCATACACCTAACCTCTTTTTAGCATTAAGTCAATTTGTTGTCTCCTTCTTTAGTGTAATTATAGTGTAATTATAACACATTGTTAATGAATTAACAAGCCTGTAATCTTTTTGTCAATTCTTTGAAATCCTGTTTCAGTGAAGTATACAACTTTTTATATATTCTATAGTATCCCAAATATATCTCATATAAGGAAGTATCAGCCTTTTGCCTGCTCACTACCCTAATCGCTTCATCACAAGCTTCTTGCACACTGCTGTAAATACCTGTGCCGACCCCCGCAAGCAAAGCTACTCCAAGGGCTGGTCCTTCGCTGGAATTCACTGTAGTAATATCAGTGCCAAACACATCTGCCTGCATCTGCCTCCATAATTTACTTTTTCCTCCCCCACCTGAAGCCCTTATCTCAATAGTGTCAACACCCATTTCTTTTATAATTTCAAGGCAATCTTTAAGGCTGTAGACCACTCCTTCCATGATAGCCCTTATTAAGTGAGGTTTTTCATGACTCGCAGACAATCCAAAGAATACACCTTTGGCATCAGGGTCAAGGTGGGGAGTCCTTTCACCCATAAGGTACGGCAGGTATATTAAGCCATTACAACCCGGAGAGATTCTTTCCGCCTCTTTATCCATTAAAATGTAAGGGTCTATGCCCATTAATTCTGCAGTTCTTTTTTCTTCAATACAGAAATTGTCTCTGAACCATTTAAGAGACAGTCCTGCTCCCTGTGTTACACCCATAATATGCCATGTGTTTGGAATGGCATGACAAAAAGTATGCACCCGTCCTTCAGGGTCAATACTTACTTTATCGGAGTAGGCAAATACTACACCCGACGTGCCTATAGTAGAAGAAATAACCCCTGGCCTTACTATACCGTTACCCACAGCACCTGCCGCCTGGTCACCTGCTCCCCCTACCACCGGTGTACCCTCCTTAAGACCTGTCAGGTTTGCTGCTTCTTTTACAACTGTACCTGTTATTTCCTGCGACTCATACATTTTGCCTAGCATAGATCCATCAATACCCAGCTTTGAAATGACTTCATCACTCCAGCATCTGTTGGAAATATCCATAAATTGCATACCACTGGCGTCTGTAACTTCTGTAGCAAACTCCCCTGTTAATCTGAAACGTATATAGTCTTTAGGAAGTAAAATTTTCCTTATTTTTTCAAATATGTGTGGCTCATTGTTTTTTACCCACATTACTTTAGAGGCTGTAAACCCTGTTAATGCAGGGTTTGCAGTTATTTCTATTAACCTCTCTTTTCCTATTAGTCCCGTTATCTGTTGACATTCGGCTGCACTTCGCTGGTCACACCATATTATGGCTCTCCTCAAAACCTTATAATCCGCATCCAGAAGTACTGCGCCATGCATCTGTCCGGAAAGGCCAACACCTTTAATATCTGCCGGATTGACACCACTTTTTGTTATCACTTCCTTTATTGAGGTATAAGTTGCTTTCCACCAGTCTTCCGGATCCTGCTCAGCCCAACCCACATTAGGTTGATACATTGGGTATTCTTTTAATGAACTTGCTATAGTTTGTCCCTTTTCATCAAATAAAACCGTCTTTGTACCTGAGGTTCCAATATCAATACCCAGTAAAAATGCCATACCTCTACCCCCTTTGTTAAATTTATATGCCGTCGGTTTTAGAAGCAGCTACCTCCGATAAATTCCCTTAGTATAGAATTGTTAGGTATTTCATATATATCAGTAATTGGAAGAAAATAGCTTAAGAACTCTTTTAATCTTTTTGCTTCAGAATATTCAGGGTAAGAGTCGTCAATTTTAGACAGTAATGGTTCGGCAAAAATTTTTAGCACGCCATGTTCGTATTTTAAGGAAGAATTAAACATAACATCTGCTTCTTCCTGAAAAGGAAATATATTTCTCTCTTCTCCACGTCTTACAGAAGGCCATCTTTTGATAGTTTCTACAGCACTGCTTCCCCTAAACTTATGGTCTCTTACTATTCTTCTTATTAGCCTTGTATCTGTAGTAGGCACCCGGTTATGGTCATCAATATTCATTGATGTAATAGCGCTTATATAAATTTTGAATTTATTTTCCCGGGATATGGGTGCGGTCAATTTCTCATTAAGGGCATGAATTCCTTCAATAACCAACACCTGGTCTTCTTCCATCCTGACTTTTCTTCCCACAGGTTCTCTTCTACCAAGAGGGAAATTATATATGGGTACTTCAACTTCAATACCGTTTAGCATTTTTATTAAATGGTCATTAAATAAATCAATATCAACAGCTTCCAAAGCCTCAAAATCCAACTCCCCGTTTTCATCCAGGGGTGTTTTGTCCCTATCAACAAAATAGTCGTCCAAGCCGATTATAACAGGTCTTACTCCGTTTACCCTGAGCTGTATAGCCAGTCTGTTGGAAAAGGTAGTCTTGCCTGACGAAGACGGTCCCGCAATTAGTACAACTTTTTTCATATGGTTACTTCCGGTAATCATGTCTGCTATTTCGGCTATTTTTTTCTCATGGAGTGCCTCGGATATTCTTATAATATCTCTTATTTTACTGTTTTTAACAACATCATTAAGGGCACCGACACTCTCAACTCCCAATATCCGTCCCCATTTCCTGTTTTCGTTGAATATTGTAAACAGTTTTTTTTGTTCCTTAAACTCCGGTAACACATTAGGCTGGGTTTTGTCAGGGAAAAGGAGAACGACGCCCGGTGGATAATATATTAAATCAAATAAGCCGGTATAGCCTGTATCCGGGGCCATATAGCCATAAAAATACCCCTCAAAGCCATCACAGCTATAAATAGTTACATGTGGCTTCTGCCTGTCTTCTATCAAGTGGAGTCTATCAATCCTCCCGTTTTCCTTTAATATTTCCCTGGCATCCTCAATAGGCACAACCAGTTTTCTGAAAGGCATACGGGCGTTTATAATCTCTCTCATCCTTTCTTTGATAAGCCCTACATCATTCTCTTTCAGTTCTTCATCTCCCTTTATTTCAAAATATAACCCCTTACTTATGGAATGGTTGATTATTACCTTTCTTTCAGGGTAAATGTCATTTACTGCTTTAATTAGTATAAAAGTAAGGGTTCTTCTGTAAATACGCATGCCGTCATCAGTAGTAAGGTCAATAAACTCAACTTTACAATCACCTTTCAGCCGATAGCTCAATTCTTTTATATCGTTGTTTACTTTTGCAGCAATTATGGTAGAAGTATAATTCTTTTGGAATTCTTTACTCAACTCCAGCAGTGAGATGCCTTGGGCAACCTTTTTACTGCTACCGTCAACAAAAGTAATAGTGATTGTTGTTTCTTTTTTCATAAATATGCACCTCCATATGCAGAGTTGGTTTTGGGAAGAGGTTAATGAAAGCCCGATATTCTTACTATCGGGCTTTTAATTACATTCTTTTTGTAAGTTCGCTTAAGTTTTTACCTATACTAGCAGCCTTTTCACTATCTGGTTCACAAGTCTACCGTCTGCCCTTCCTTTAATTTTTGGCATAACAGCCTGCATTACTTTACCTATATCTTTTGCCGATCTCGCTCCGGTATCCTGAACGGCTTGTTTGATAATGCCTTCAAGTTGTTCTTCTGTTAATTGTTCAGGTAAATACTGCGTTAAAATTTCAATCTCTCTTTTTAACTTTTCTATTAAATCATGCCTTCCGCTATTTTCGTATTCAGGTAAAACATCTTTCTTCTGTCTTATTTGCTTTGCTATTACCTCAATAATACCATCATCGTCGAGGGTGACTTTTTGGTCTTTTTCAACCTGAAGCACTGCAGACCTTACCATTTGGACAGCATCTTTCCGCACGGTATCCTTATCTTTTATTGCAGTTTTAAAATCTTCCAATAATTTCTCCTTAAGGGACATATTTGATGCCTCCTTATCTGTATTTCCTTTTTCTTGCAGCTTCAGATTTCTTTTTTTTCCTTACACTTGGTTTCTCATAGTGTTCCCTTTTTCTTACTTCGGCCAATACTCCAGCTTTGGCACATTGCCTCTTGAACCTCTTTAGGGCACTATCAAGTGATTCATTTTCTCTAACCCTTACTTCAGACACGTATTTCCCTCCCTCCGATGATGTGAATTGTGCTGAATTTATACTGTTTTTTATGCTATAATTATTATTTCAAACATTGCATAGCACAGTTTTATTATATCTTATTTTAGAAATCAAAGTCAATAACGCATGGATACATATTTTATTTTAATATATTTTTTGTATTATTTCTCCATAATTATTTCCAAGTCCTAAGGCTTACTTACATTCTTATATTATTTTGGGTCCAAGGGTTACTCCACCTATCAAATGGTAATGTAGATGTTGCACAGTTTGACCTGCATCAGCACCGCAATTATTTACAAGCCGGTATCCTTTTTCATAAATACCCATTTTCTTTGCCACTTCATTGACCGCAAGGTGGATATCCATGAGAATATTTGCATTACTGCTGTTAATATCCTTCATACTGGCAATATGGATTTTTGGGACTATTAATACATGTACCGGAGCAACAGGCTGAATGTCTTTAAATGCAATCACCTTATCATCTTCATATACAATTTGCGAAGGTATTTCCTTATTAATTATTTTACAAAAAATACAATCTGCCATAAAATAAAACCTCCCTAATATTCCGGATATTTACTAACCCGGTTTGTTGTCGCTTGCATCCTTATAAGCAATTATTACAAGCACAAAAAGTCTAACTATTGCACAAGTTGGCTTTTAATTACTTCAACCGCTTGTTGCAATGCTTCATCAATTCTTGACGAGTCCCTCCCCCCTGCTTGCGCCATATCCGGTCTTCCGCCGCCTCCACCCCCGATGATTTCAGCAGTCTTTTTTATAAGATCTCCCGAGTGAATGCCTTTTTTAACAGCATTCTTTGTAGCAGCAGCAACAAAATTCACTTTTCCATTATAGTCTGACGCAAGGATAATAATCCCATCTGTAAACCGGCCTTTCAGGATATCAGCCGTATTTCTTAAAGCCTCCATATCCATTCCGCTAAACTTTGCTGTAACAACACTTGTACCATTTATTACCAATGCATCTGATATTATTTCATCAATCCTGGACATGACAAGCTTAACCTTTAACTGTTCAATTTCCTTATATGCATTTTTGACCTCAGCCATAAGATTCTCAACTTTCTTTACCGAATCCTGGGGTGTTGTTTTCAGCGCTTCTGCAATGCTGTCTAAAAGTGCCTCTCTTTCCCTATAATATTTTAATGCATAATGGCCGCTTGCTGCTTCAATCCTCCTTGTACCTGCAGCGATTCCCGTCTCGCTCAATATCTTGACCAATCCAATTTTAGCAGTGGATTTCATATGGGTACCACCACAAAGCTCCATGCTATAGTCCCCTATTTTTACTACGCGGACCCTCTCTCCATACTTCTCTCCGAACAGAGCCATAGCCCCAAGGTTTTTTGCTTCATCAAGCCCCATTTCTTCCACATAAACAGGCATATCCTCCAGGATCTTTAAGTTCACTTCATCCTCTATGCGCTTCAACTCATCTTCTGAAACAGGCTCGAAATGTGTAAAGTCAAATCTCAACCTTTCAGCTTCAACCAGGGAGCCTGCCTGTGCAACATGCTCACCCAGTATATTGCGGAGGGCTTTGTGTATTAAATGAGTTGCTGTATGGTTTCTGGCAATTGACTCTCTTCTTGCAACATCAATTCTTGTCTCTCCCCTTTGCCCTTTTTCAACATATCCTCTCACAACTTTGCCATAGTGAAGATATATTCCATCCGTCGTTTTTTTACAATCCTCAACCCTAAGCAGCCCCGTTTCCGTTTCAATAAAACCGGTGTCTCCTGTCTGTCCGCCGCTTTCTGCATAAAAAGACGTCTTGTTAAGTATAATTGTTGCGCTCTCACCCTCGAAAACCATCTCTACCGGCTCATCATTTTTAAGTATATACAGTATTTCAGCTTCGCAATTAAAATACTCATAACCACAGAACCTGCTTTCAAAAGTCCTGTCAATTTTAAGGGACAGTCCCTGTCCCCATGCCGAACCTTCTTTCTTCTTCAGGGCTTCACGTGCTTTAGCTTTTTGGGCTTCCATTTCTTTTTCAAATCCTTCTTCATCAATTACAAGCCCATTTTCTTCGGCAATTTCCCTGGTCAAATCCAACGGAAAACCATATGTGTCATGAAGCTTGAATACAAGCTCTCCTGGTATCACCTTTTCGTTGCTTTTCATCATGTCCTCAATATAATCACCAAGAATTGACAATCCCTGGTCTATGGTGAAGTTAAACTTTTCTTCTTCTACCCTGGCCACCTTCTTGATGTATTCCCGTTTTTCACCGAGCTCAGGATATGCACCTTTCGACTCCATAACGACAATATCTACTAAATCGGTCAGGAAAGGCTTTTCTAAGCCAAGGAGCTTTCCATGCCTTGCTGCCCTTCTTAACAGCCTTCTTAAAACATAACCCCTACCTTCGTTTGACGGAAGAATTCCGTCGGATATCATCATGGTTATGCTGCGTATATGGTCCGTAATTACCCGTATTGAAACATCAGTCTTATAGTTTTTGCCATATTCCGTCCCCGCCACTTTACATACTGAATCTAATATGTTCCTTATAGTGTCTACTTCAAACAGGCTATCCACATCCTGCATTATACAGGCAAGCCTCTCAAGGCCCATACCTGTGTCAATGTTCTTTTTTTGTAGAAGCGTATATGAACCGTCTTCTTCTTTGTTGAACTGGGTAAATACAAGGTTCCAAAACTCTATATACCTGTCACAATCACATCCTACTTTACAATCAGGTTTACCGCACCCCTTTTCAGGTCCTCTGTCAAAATATATCTCTGAGCAGGGACCACATGGACCTGTGCCGTGTTCCCAAAAATTATCCTCCTTGCCCATCCTCACAATTCTTTCGGCAGGAAGCCCGATATCTTTGTTCCATATTTCAAAAGCCTCGTCATCATCAACATAAATTGAAACCCAAAGCCTTTCTCTTGGCATTTTCAAAACCTGGGTTACAAACTCCCATGCCCATGAAATGGCTTCTTTTTTGAAGTAATCACCAAAAGAAAAGTTACCAAGCATTTCGAAGTAAGTGCCATGCCTTGCTGTCTTTCCCACCCGCTCAATATCAGCAGTCCTTATACATTTTTGGCAGGTGGTAACCCTATTGCGCGGCGGTTTTAATTCACCGGTAAAATATGGCTTCAACGGGGTCATACCTGCGTTTATCAACAGTATGCTCGGGTCATTTTCAGGGATAAGGGAAAAACTTGGCAGCCTGAGGTGGCCTTTGCTTTCAAAGAAATTTAAATATTCTTCTCTCAGTTCATTTAATCCAATACTTTGCATTATCAAAAACCTCGCATTAGTAAACTTAACTTTAGTGCTTAACAATAATAACAATAAGTTTAACAATAATATATATTAGTGTAAATTTTGTGTCAAGAGTGGGTTGCGTTATCACACCAACGTTTCAATAGCTCTTCTCACTATAATCCTCAGTATAGCTGTCGCAGGTACTGCAACAAGCATCCCGGTAATACCAAAAAACTCCCCCCCAATAAGGACAGCCATTATTGTAGCTACAGGGTGGAGTCCAACCCTCCCCTCAACAATTTTTGGGGTGATTATAACATTATCAATTTGCTGTACTGCAACAAACAAAATTACCGTCCATACTGCTTTTAACGGCGAATCAACCAGTGCTATCGCTACTGCCGGAATTGCCCCTATTATTGGTCCGAAATAGGGTATTACATTTGCAATTCCACCAATCAAGCCCAATACCAATGGATATTTTACCTTTAACAGTATTAGTCCGACAACTTCCATAAACCCTATGATCAGTGCCGTTAGAAGCTGTCCCTGGATAAAGTTTAACAACACAAAATGAATTTCCTTTCCTGTTAACGCTATGCCTTTCCTCCACTTTTTAGGAATAAGTGAAAGAACTATAGATTTAAAGAGGTCTGAGTCCTTAATAAAGTAGTAGGCAATAACCATTGCCAAAAGAATATCGAATATTACTGTCAGCGTATCTACCAGTCCTGCCAGGGCTTTCTTTAAATTGCCAACAATATAGTTTTGGATCACTTCCGTACCTGTATCGATTTCTTTAAACATCACTTCCTTTATTTCATCAGGCAACCTGCTCTTCCGAACAGAAGAAATTATATTGTTGAATAGTTTTTGGTATTCAGAGATTATATCAGGTAATGCGTTTATAAGTTGTTTTGTATTGTCTATTAATTCAGGAACAATAAAAACAATAATAACTGCAGAAACCAGAAGTATACCCGAATATACAAGTATTATCCCTGTTGTACGCGGTATTTTCTTTTCTTCCAGCTTTATAACCAAGGGATGCACAAGGTACGAAATTACTATTGCTAGGAAAAATGGACTTATGATCCGTCCGATTTTTCTCCTGTAGTTATAAACAAACAGTAACACCAATATTAAAATAATTAATAGAATTGCAAGAAACAACAACTTCCTTTTTGACAACATGTCATTTCACCTAATAATCATAATAATATTAAAGACTGGATATATATGAAATCCAGTCTTTCTTGAGGATTTGAGAGCAAATTTTATCTCACGATTTAATTGCCAAATTACCTGAAAGCATCCACAACATCACTAATAATGTTGCCGGTTCTTCTTAAAAAGTTTCTTCCTGCCCTTATCATTCTTTTCTTATTCCTTCTTTTCATTATATCAGGCTCCATCATCATGCTGATGGACGCTCCCAATATACTCCCCACTATTAAACCTTTTGTAAATCCATTTAACATTACTGTATATCCTCCTTTTTATCAAATTTAGTACCAGCACTATGGCAAATAAATTTTACTTTCTCCGAATAATTTATTTTTTATTCCCCCACCTGTATCTATTATTTCTTCAACTGCATCATTATCAACTAATAAACCATCTTCTCCAAATTCATACTTTCCAATGAGCGGTATTATTTTTCTCCCCTCCATCAGATCTTGAAGTATTCCGTCTGATATCTCAACCCCTTCAATATTTCCCGTCCTATAATCAAATAGGACATCCTTCACTACTCCCAGCTCATTTCCCGATTTTGAATAAATTTTTGTGTCTTTTATTTCCTTTAATTGCTCACTGCATCCAATTTTTAATGTTTTTTTAGTTTTACTTTTATTATAATTTTTATTACCCTTTTTATAACGGTATTGCTCTATCCTTTTTTCATTTTCTTTATTAATTAGTATTCCATCACTACTTATTTCATTAATATCTTCAAGCATTATCAGCCCCGTACCGGATTTACCCTCCATTTTTTCAATTATAACTGCCTTTACTTGTTTTTCTTTACTGTTATAAACAACATCCTTTACAAAACCAAGTTCTTTTTCGCCAGGTATAACAATTACCGGTAAGCCAATAATTCTTCTGCTCTTTTCCAATAATATCCCCCATAATCAACTTTCTTATTTTAATCATAATTTTTGCCTAAACATAATTTTATTATTTCACATTTTAAAAAATAAATTCATATATTGGATACTTTAATATTCCTGGTATTTCGGTGTTAAGCAGAATTTAAGTTAAATGGAATTTATTTGACTGGAAGTTAAATTTTCTGTAAAATGTCTTTAAAAAGACTTCATATTAAACTTAAAAGCGAGGTATGATGTATGATAAATTCAGAATTAAATAATAAATTTGAAAGTGTTGGGGTTTTACTTCCTGAAATCTTATTACCCGCAGAAGGGGTTGATTTATACAAATGGTCAGTGATAGCTTGTGACCAATATACTTCTCAGCCTGAATACTGGGAAAAGGTTGAAAAAACAGTAGGAGACGACCCTTCTACCTTAAAGCTTATACTTCCTGAAGTTTTCCTTGAAAATAACGATGTTGAGGAAAGAATAAATAAAATAAACATTACAATGAAAAAATACCTCGATGAAGGAATATTATGCCCTCAAAAACCCTGTTTTGTATATTTAGACCGGGAAACACCCCGTGTTAAATCCAGGAAAGGCTTACTTCTTGCAATTGATCTTGAAAAGTATGACTATAATAAAGGTTCAGAAACCATGGTACGTGCAACAGAAAAAACTGTTATTGAAAGGCTCCCTTCAAGGGTAAAAATCAGGAAAAATGCCATCGTCGAAATTCCTCATATACAGCTTTTGATTGACGATCCCGGTATGACAGTAATTGAGCCCCTGTCAGAAAGCATTGGAAACTTAAAGAAAATTTATGACTTTGATTTGATGATGGGAGGAGGGCATGTAACAGGTTACAGAGTAGATGATTATGAAATAATCAAAAGGATTGTATATTACCTGGAAAAACTTGCTAGTCCCGCAAATTTTTCTATGAAATATAATACAAGCCCTGAAAAAGGAGTGCTTCTTTTTGCAGTTGGCGATGGCAACCACTCCCTGGCTTCAGCCAAGGTCCATTGGGAAAATATAAAATCCGTATTGCCTGAGGAACAGCGAATGTCCCATCCCGCCCGTTATGCCATGGCAGAGGTTATTAATATCCACGACAGTGGCTTGATTTTTGAGCCCATCCACAGGGTTTTGTTTAACGTAAACCATGAGAATTTACTTAATGAAATGCTCCACTATTTTGAGAGTTATTCGAATGTAAGTCTTAAAACATTTGTTTCAATTGAAGATTCCGAAAGGGAGCTGGAATTAATCAAGAAAAGCGCAAAGGGCTGTCACATTATCCCATTTGCTTACAGTAAAGGCCGTGGTGCCGTTATTATTGAAAAACCACGACATAACCTTGATGCAGGCACTCTGCAGGAATTTCTTGATTATTACATTTCAAAAAATGAGAAAACAAAAATAGATTATATTCACGGGGAAAACGTTGTTTCATCAATTGCACAAAAAGAAGGCAATTTCGGCTTTTACCTTCCTCCAATAAATAAACACCGGCTTTTTAAAACGGTTATTTCCGATGGGACGCTTCCCAGGAAGACTTTTTCCATGGGTGAAGCTGAGGAAAAGAGGTATTACCTTGAGTGCAGGAAGATAATATAAGAGAAACATCTTTTATTTCTGTGCGTTTGGGTCAAATCCCTGGTCAGTCGTAAAAGCTATTATTTCCTTATTTGTACAAAATCTAAGTAAGTGAAAATAAAAAACTCCTGACAAATCCAAATATCAGATTTATCAGGAGCTATTATCTACGACTACTTTCTGCCGTAAGAATTAACGACGAGCTCCATCGTCTTATTTAATTTCATAATGAATTATAACATACAGATTTTGTAAAATCAATATAAATTTTGTGTAAATTTTGTGTATAAATTTTATGCAAAGCTAACTGCGATAAAAAAATTTATTCTTGCAGACTACACCAAAAAGTGTTATACTAACTTAAAGGGATCGGGAGTTTGACAGTTAGTTGCTGAAAATCAATTATCAAAAAGTCTGAAACCCATTGAAAAATGGGCTTTTTTTATGCAAATAATCTGTCAAATTTATAAAATTTTTTTGTTGTACGGTGTTGTACTATTATGTATTTTATGTTATAATGAATGTATAATACATATGGGGGGAAGCGTATACATATGAAGCTTAATTATGATAAAAAATCCAAGGATCCCACCTACTTTGTACAGATCGGTATCCGAAACGGGAAGAAAGTTACAACTAAGAATGTCGCAAGAATCGGTAAACACTCGGAACTGCTTAAGATCACTGATGATCCTCTTGCTTACGCAAAAGAACAGGTTAAAAAGTACAATGAGGAAGTAAAGAAAAATAACAAGGTTGGTATGGAGATACATCTTGATTTCGCCCAAAAAATCAGATCAACAGATGAGGCTGCTTCTGCCAGTACATTGAAAAATATTGGTTATCTATATTTGCAAAGGCTTTACTATCAACTTGAAATTGATAAATTTTTCAATAATATAACAAAAAACAGAAAAATCACCTTCAATCCTGACCTTGTCAACAGGTTTATAACCTATTCAAGGATTCTTGATCCTGATTCAAAACTCGGAAGCTATGAAAAGCTGAATACCTTCTATGAAGAGCCTGTATTTGATTATCAGCATATCATGAGAACAATGGATCTGATGTATGAACACTACAACGAATACATCGAACACCTGTTTAAGGCAAGTGGAAAGATTCATAAACGCAATACTGCCGTCTGTTATTATGATTGTACCAATTTCTATTGTGAAACGGAAAGCCAGGATCCAGACTATGTAGACGAGGTTACCGGGGAAGTCTTTACAGGACTTCGTCAATATGGTTTTCCCAAAGACCATAAACCTAACCCTATTGTTGAATTGGGATTATTTATGGACACTAACGGTATTCCGATTTCCATGTGCATAGCACCCGGTAACACAAATGAGCAGACAACTGCCATTCCACTTGAAAAAGAGCTTATCAAAATGTTCGGAGACGAGAGGCGAAAATTCATATATTGTGCTGATGCAGGTCTGAGTTCCTACCACATAAGAAACTTTAACTCCATGGGAGGCAGAGCCTTTGTTGTTACGCAGTCAGTTAAAAAATTATCCGATGCCCTGAAGGAGGCTGTATTTAATGATTGCGATTACAGACTTCTTTCTGATGATTCCCCTGTAAGCATTGAGATGCTGAAAACCTTCGACAAAAAAGATGAAAAGAACCGATTTCTATACGAAGACAAGGCTTATAAAATCATTGAAGCAAACACTTTGCTTGATGTAGGAATTTATGAAGATAAAATTCTTAATAACGGAAAAACAAAAAAGGTAAAATCAAAGGCCACCCTAAAGCAGCACGTCATCGTTACATTTTCAAGAAAAAGCATGGAATATCAACGTTTTATCAGAAATCGTCAAATTGAAAGAGCAAAGAAGATTCTTGAGAAAATAGATCCTGAAGAATACAAAAAGGGACCTAATGATGTTACCCGGTTCATCAAGAAAGTGGGACATTCAAAAGATAAATATGAGTTGGATCTTGAAAAAATCAGAGAGGAAGAAAAGTACGACGGTTTTTATGCTGTTGCTACAAATCTGGATGATAATGTGAAGAACATACTCGCCATCAATGATCAACGCTACAAGATTGAAGATTGCTTCAGAATACTCAAGACAGATTTTTCATCAAGGCCATATTTCCATCACATAAGAGAAAGAATCATTGCTCATTTTATGATTTGTTATACAGCACTTTTGATTTTCAGGCTGCTTGAAGTCAAGTTGAACAGGTTTGATAAAAATACACATTTTACCACGAGGAATATCATTGAAACCCTGCAGAATATGCAGGTAGCCAACATCTCGGATCTTTGCTATTCTTCACAGTATACAGGTTCAAAAACATTAAGCGCATTAGAGGGAGTATTTACCCTGGGATTAGACAAGCAATATTACCTGCCAAGGGAACTTAACAAAAAATGCAGAAAAAATTTTATAGGGAACAATCTCATACAACATTCTTGAAAAACAGTAAAGAGGCATAAACCTTGAAATTTCAATGTTTATTGCCTCTTTTATATTCTTTAACTGTCAAACTCGGGATAAT